>CAYLVT010000057.1:0-2136 GCA_964387195.1 uncultured Acholeplasmataceae bacterium | reverse complement strand
TGTGGATGTACTACCTTCGTTATCTCGATTAAAAGATAAAGGTATTGGTGAGGGTAAAACCAGAGAAGATCACGCCGATACGATGAATCAGTTATTTTCAAACTACGCGCGTGGTAAAGAAGCTAAAGAACTTTCAACGATTTTAGGTGAAAGTGCGTTATCGGAAATGGATAAGCTTTATGCTAGGTTTGCGGATGAATTTGAACTTCGCTATATTAACCAAGGCTTTAATGAAAATAGAACGATTGAAGAAACGCTTGATCTTGGTTGGGAGTTATTACGAATCCTTCCAGCTTCAGAATTAAGACGTGTCAGTGAGAAAAACATTAAGAAATATTACTAACTATGCAAAAACAAATTAATCCTACAAGACAAGAACTCTCAAAACTCAAAAAACAACTTTCCATGACATCAAGAGGTCATAAGTTATTAAAAGACAAACAAGATGAAATGATCCGTCAGTTTATGGCTATTATCCAACAAGCCAAAACCTTAAGGACAGAGGTCAATCACTTGTTGTCTTTAAGTGTGGGATTATACAATCGTTCACTTGCAAAAAGTGATTCATATATTTTATACGATGCACTGAGCATCCCTTCAAATAAAGTTAGCCTAGACTATAAAAGAGAAAACATCATGAGTGTGTATGTCCCTAAAATAGAGATTAACGCCCTTGATACAAGTGGGATTACCTATTCTCTTTTTCAAACACCGCCAACCCTTGACCAGGCCGTTTTAGAGTTATCTAAGACCTTACCTAAACTGATTGAACTTGCAGTGATTGAAAAAAGAGTGGATATGCTAGCCAGTGAAATTGAAAAAACAAGAAGAAGAGTAAATGCGATAGAACACATTATGATTCCTGAACTTAAATCAAACATCAAGGTCATTGAAATGAAGCTTGATGACCAAGAACGTTCAAACACGGTAAGAATGATGAAAAGTAAGGAAATTGTAACCAAACGATAGACGCCTTAAGGGTGTCTTTTTTTTGAAGTATACAAGTAGTAGTATGTAGATATCTTTATAATCCATAAATTAAATGCTATAATACCCCTATATAAAAAGGGGTATTATTATGACGAATCTAAAACTAGGTTCTAATTTTCCGATATATTCGTATAAATATTCTAAAGAAATTCATAGAGTATGGCGTCAAGAAACGCTACTTGAGAAAACAAATAATCGTGTAGTTATCGGAAAGATGAAAACCAAAGTCATTGAATCAAGTGGAAGAAACTGGATGACACACGAGCCATCAGTTGGCTTTTTCTTTAACGATAAGTTTTTTAATATCATGGCGATGATTAGAAAAGATGGGATTTATTATTATTGTAATATCGCATCCCCTGCAAGTATTGATGAAGAAGGGTTAAAATACATTGACTTTGATTTAGATGTCAGTGTTAATCCAAACTTTGAGTATAAAATCCTTGATCGTCAAGAGTTTTTATATCACGCTAAAAAATTCAACTACCCTAAACCTTTAATTAAAGTCTTAGAACATCACCTTAAAGAACTTATAACGATGATTGACTTAAGATTAGAACCGTTTAATCACGACTATGTTATGCACTTTTTTAAACAATTAAAACACTACACATAAAAAAAAAGAAGCTCATCTTAAGCTTCTTTTTTCGTTAGTATCATGACCGCATCATAGACCGCCCATATGAAACTAAAAATTAACACACCAAGCGCAATATTACTAATGACTGTGTAAAGCGTTGAGTATTGATGTTCTGATCCTTTGAAGATAGAAAATAGGACTTAAAATAACACAGAAGAACCCAACCCAATAATCGCAACAATAGTCACAAGTAAATGTGTGACCCCTTTTACAATCTTTTTTTGGATGAAATCATGAATCCCTAAAACACCCAAAAACAAAGCGATAAAAAACAACACCGTTTTATTCATATCTTACCCTCCCCAAAATTCAAATAGACACCGCTATTTGTAATTCTTATTATATAGTAGTACTCTGGTTTTATGATGAAATATGATCAAGCATTGAAAATGGCTTATTTTATTAAATAAGTATTGAATCCCTAACCAATATGTGATATAATCACATTTGCGGGTCCGGTAGTGTAGTGGTTAACATGCCAGTCTGTCACACTGGAGATCGCGGGT
>CAYLVT010000056.1:0-2224 GCA_964387195.1 uncultured Acholeplasmataceae bacterium | reverse complement strand
TTTAAATGCTTTAGTGGTTCTTATCTTTTCATGACTTGCATTGCTGCATATAAAATAGAAGCCATTGTACCAACCAGTGCAAATATTAAAGCGATGATTGCACCATAGGCAAGTTTAAATCCTGCTTCATCTAAAGTAATTGTACCTAGTGGTGTGTTTGTACCTGAATTTTTAGCAAGTAAGATAATAAAAACAAGTGATAACACAAATAAAACCGCTGTTACAACCGCTAAAACCATTTTTACAACGCCTTGATTTCGATCTAAAGCACCAAGGATTGCAACGATAATCGCCATCACGACTGGTCCAAAGTAAGCTAAGAAGTTAACAAAGGAAAAGCCAAAATCCTTGCCAAGCGTAACCCCTCCAATACTCATATTACCATATCCACCAAAGACTAGTTTTAGACCCGTAAAGGACGTATCATCTTTTGCTAAACCTGGTAGAAAAGCCATTACTGCGACAACAATCGACGTCACTAAAATAATAAGTGGAAACCACTGCTGTACTTTTTTAATCATTTTAACATCATCCTCTCTGTTTGTTATACTTCATATTGTAGCAAGTTAAATGCGCTTTTACAACATTATTTCAAATACTCATTTGAATTTATTTACTACTTAATAAATAACCGATGATTAAAATGGTTAAGATTGTATAGGTGAAAATGCCAATAATCGTCCCATCTAATAACGCTTCAGCTTCTTCTTTTCTATCTTTTTTATGCGATAAAAATAAAATAAAACCAATAATCGGTACTAAAAAGCCTACGACTAAGTAGGATAGAACTGGCTTTTTAGGGCTTTCTTCAACAAATATATCATCCTCTAATTCAATAAGAATATCATACTCATCAAACGGATTGGGATCTTTTTGTGGGTCTTTATCCAACATAACAACCTACAAAGAAAACTCTTTAGGTTCATCAAATTGACGTTTAACACGTCTTAGGGCTTTTTCAATAGACTGAAAAATCTTTTGAACCTCTTCTTTCGTGTATTCATAGTTTGATGTGTTTGATAAATTACCTAAAATATCTAACTGTTCAATGATTCGGTTTGTTCTCGCTTCAGCTAAACGTTGAAATTTTTCTTTTTTTGTTTCCATGTTTATCACCTATTGTTATTATATCACTTTTTTCTATAATACATTCACATATACATGAATGAGATAATAACCAACCATAATTAAAGCAAGCCCAAAGAGGTTGGCTAAAACAAAGTAAAAATGCTTTGTTTTATGGCGAAACACGTATAAACCAATCAAACCACCTAATGATCCGCCAAAGATACTCATCAAAAGTAAGGTTTTTTCTTTCGTACGCCATGTGCCTTTAATGGCTTTGCGTTTATCGATGTAATAAGCCCCCATGGTAAGTAAAGTCATCAAGCCAATAAACGCTAAGTAAATAATCAATTCTGTTTTCATACATTACACTCCTTTGTTTACAATTATTTTAACATAAGAAAGTAAGTTCAATCATTAATATTAATAAATACCGTAAGAAAAAATAAAAAGATTACCCAACAAGCCAAATCTAAATGGACTTATGGTTGTTGATTCTAAGAAGGCTTATTACAAGAGTAAAGAAGGTAAATTTAGGTTAAAGGTTGGCGTTTATGGAATGATTGATAAAGATACGACTTATGTTTATAAAAATGTTGAGAAAAGAAAAGGAGAAATAAAAAGAAAATTTGTCATTGATTTACATAAGTTAAAGAAAGGCACTAAAGAAGATGTTATGGTTTTTTTTGATAGTAACTCTAACAAAAGAAAAGCCTATTTGGTTGATATAAAGTAAAAAAATACCAAAGACTAAGCCTTGGTTAGTGATAGGTCTCTATAGGTCCATTACGGTGGCCACCAACCTTTCCTATCTGTAACAGCGTTCATACGATCTGCTCCCACTTTTTATCGTGCTTCTTAATTCATTGTTTATATTATACACTTAATATTTTTAAAGAAACAAACGTATTAAATAAATAAAAAACGGCCTACAAAGGCCATTGTTTTTTTTGGAGCAGACGAGGAGAATCGAACTCCCGCCAACAGCTTGGAAGGCTGTGGTTCTACCGTTAAACTACGTCTGCGTGGTCGGAAAGACAGGATTTGAACCTGCGACCTCTTGCTCCCAAGGCAAGCGCTCTACCAAGCTAAGCTACTTCCCGGATGGCGTACCCAAGAAGATTTGAACTCCCAACCTCTTGATCCGTAGTCAAGCGCT
>CAYLVT010000055.1:0-2524 GCA_964387195.1 uncultured Acholeplasmataceae bacterium | reverse complement strand
TTTTTTAAAGACTTAGGTATTGAAGTCTTAGTTGAGGGTGAGGGCAGATGTTATCCTAGAAGTGAACAAGCCCAGTCGATTGTTGATGTGCTTACATATGAGTTAATCCGCCTAGGCGTCATTATTAAATACAATAGTGAAGCGATTTCAGTTATCAAGAAAAACACCTTTTTAACGACCCTTAAATCGGGTGAAAAAGTGGTTTCTAACCATGTCATTATCGCAACCGGTGGGATAACTTATCCCATGAGTGGTTCAAGTGGGGATGGTTATCTTTTTGCCAAAGGCTTTAATCACACCATCACAAACATACTCCCAAGCTTAACGAGATTAAAAGTAAAAGAAGAACTTAAATTTATTCATGGTGTTCGCTTTCATGGGTTGCTCCGTCTTTTAAGTAATGATAAGCTAATCAAACAAACAACCCATGATGTTATCTTTTCAAAAAGTGGTTTAGGTGGTTTAGGTATTCTTGAACTATCTAAGTGGGCGAGTATTTCCTTAAGTGAAAATAATAAAACCATCATTGATATTGAACTCACACCTTTAGATGAAAACGCGTTAAAAAAGCGATTTATGACCCTTCAATATAAAAATGTATTTGATGGTTTAATCGGTTTAATTAACAAAAAGTTAATTCTTTCTGTGCTTAAAATGGCCAATCTTAATGAACAGGTATTAATCAAGGATTTAAAAGACTCTGAACTAAGAAAACTCATCCTTGCTTTAAAGCACTTCACTTTTGAAGTGATTGGTACTTATGTAGAAGAAGCTCAAGTAACCCATGGCGGCATATCCCTAAATGAGGTAGATCGTTATACACTTGAAAGTAAGTTTGTAAAAGGGCTTTACTTTTGTGGGGAAGTGTTAAATATTGACGGTGAATCTGGAGGGTTTAACCTTCAGTGGGCGTATAGTAGTGGTTATGTTTGCGGGTTATTAGGAGGTTAGGTATGTTTAAGTCAATCAATCGTAAAAACACATCAAGTTATAAATACGACCACATTGAAGGCAGTTATCTTTCCTTCTTTATCGCAGACAGTGATTATGCGTCGCCTAAATGCATTACCGATGCCCTAATAAAACGGGCAAAACACCCCATTTATGGCTATACATTCATTGATGATGCTTATTATCAAAGTGTGATCAATTGGATTAAGAGACGTTATCACTACACCATTGAAAAGCATCACTTAATTCCCACATCAGGTATTGTAAACTCTTTATTTTATGCCTTATTAATGTTAAAGGATTACTCTGATAGTGTGGTTATCCAAACACCGGTCTACAATCAGTTTTATGGTTTAATTGAATCGACTGGATTTAAGATGATTGAAAACAAACTCATTAACAATGAAGGTTATTTTACAATGGATTTACAAGACTTAGAAGAAACCTTTAAAAAAGGGACAAAAATCCTGATCTTATGTAGTCCGCACAATCCTGTTGGTAGAGTTTATACGCATGATGAACTTCAAGCATTAGTGTTACTTGCGAAACAGTATAATGTTTATATTTTATCCGATGAAATTCATTGTGATATTATCTTAAACGGGTATAAATTTATCTCCTTAAATCACTTTTATCCTCTTTATGAAAACATAATTACATTCTTTTCCCCATCAAAGTCTTTTAATATCGCTGGTCTTAAAACTAGTTCAACAATTATTTTAAATGAAACACTTAATAAAAAATATAAAGCGTTAATCGATAAACACCACTACGGTTTAAAAAATCCCTTTTCAATCGAAGGTGCAAAAGCCGCTTATACGTGTGATCAGTGGTTAGATGATCAAAATAAACACCTCACCAATAATTATAAAATCATGCAAGAATACTTTAAAAAACATAAAGAAGTGGTTTTAACAAAAATGGAGGCCACCTATTTAGCATGGTTGGATTTATCGTGTTTGGATAAATCGTGTGAAGTGATGTATGAAGAGTTATTAAATAGAGGTATTTTAGTAAGTGGTGGGAAGAAGTATGCCGATTATTGTGAGGGCTTTATTCGCATAAACTTTGCGTGTGATGAACAACAATTAAGAAAAGGCTTAGATATAGTAAGTGAATATATCGAAGACTCTCTAAAAGAAAAAAGTCAATAAACAAGCGATTAATAAGCACATATTGTGCTTTTTTTATGGTATATTAACCATAATTAATATAAATTAATTGTAATTTATTACTAAAGTGATAAAATAAATAAAAAGGAGGGTTTATCCCGTGGAAAAGAAAAAATTTGGACTTACATCAATCGCAGTGATTGTTGCTGCTGGGGTGTTGGTATTGTTTCAATTATTGGCAATGATAGATGGGTATTCAAATCTTAGAGGTGGGCCGTTTATGACCGGACCTATTGGTAACTTCTTAGTTGTTGCAGCTTGGAGTGCACTAGCACTATGGTTTGTTTTAAAGGGAAAACCGTTGTTAGGCGCTATTTTGATCTTATTTAGTTTCATAATCGATCGGGGGACTGCATTCATTAGAGCACTGTTTAATAATACGATTGATTTTAGCACCACCG
>CAYLVT010000054.1:0-2662 GCA_964387195.1 uncultured Acholeplasmataceae bacterium | reverse complement strand
TATTCTATATCAGATTACTTCGGTATTTTTATCGACCTTAGGTATTACATTATTCTTTAATGAAATATTTAGCTCAATGGGTAACAATATTTACTACATCTTATTAGGTTATACAATTAATACAATGATATTAGTAGGTCTATTCTTACTTGCATATGTTAAACGTGCTTACCGTTTATTTGAATTGATGTTTATATTTTTTGAACGCTTTAAATGGACCAAAAAACGTGCATATCAATCACGATTAAAGACTCAAAAGTTTGTTCAAGATTTTCAAGGTGGTGTAAAGTTTTTATTTACTAAAAAACGAGTATTTATATTGAGTTCTTTGACGAAACTTATAAGTTTGGTCCTAATATACTCAACAACGATCTTGATTGTCATGTCACTTGGTTTAAGTCTTCAAACGTCACAATTTTATTATTTATTTTTTGCTGGTATACTTGCTGTAACGACAATGATGTTTGTGCCATTACCTGGCGCAAGTGGTGGAACGGAACTAACCTATAGTTTATTACTTACAGGTGTCGTTACAAGTCTTCAAAGTGTGACAGTTATGCTCATATGGCGTGTTGTTACATATTACTTAGGTATGTTATATGGCTTGATTGGTTATTTACTATTAAAATTTAGGAGAACAGTTAAATGAGAATTGGTATATTTTCAGAGGCATATCTACCTTTAATTTCTGGTGTTGTCACATCGGTTGAGAATCTAAAAAATGGTTTAGAGGCATTAGGTCATGAAGTTTATGTTATTACTCCAATTCCTTCTAAAGATAAAACAGATATTGATCCTTATGTTATACGTATTCCAGGTTGGGTGATTCCAAGAAAATCCTTAAAAGGGTTTAGATTGGTGCCGTTTGTTAAACGTTATGTTAAACGTATCAGAAAATTAAACTTAGATATGGTACATATACATACTGAGTTTTCAATGGGTAAGCTAGGCTTAGCAGTAGCAAAAAAAGAACAAATCCCAAGTGTTTATACACTGCACACAAGTTATCAGGATTATACACATTACGTATCTAAACTACTAACGCGTTTTGCACCAAACCTAGCAAAAAAATTAGCTGCTAAAATTAATAATCTTTTTACTAAAAATTGTCATATGACAATTGTTCCAACAAAGAAAATATATGATAAAATGATTAGGTTGAAACATGATGGAAATTTTACAATCATTCCATCAGGCTTAAACTTAGAACCTTTTTACCGCTCATCTTACAAAGATGAACAAATCCAAGCTGTTAAGGATAAACTGGAACTACAACCAGATGAGTTTGTTGCTATATTGGTTGCACGTATAGCAAAAGAAAAATCTATTGGTGATTTGGTTCATGCATTTGTTAAGTTTAGAGAACAATTTCCAAAATCAAAATTCATCATTATTGGTGATGGACCTGATAGAGCTCAGTTAGATAAACTCATTGAATCTAAAAAAGCAACCAGTTATATAAAGACAATCGGTTTTGTAAAACATGCAGAAGTTGGTTTATACTATCAAGTTGCAGATGTATTCTTAAATGCATCAACAACAGAGACACAAGGTTTGACTTATGTTGAGGCACTTGCAGCATCACTACCAATTATTGTTCGTTATGATGATGTCTTTGATGCATTTGTTGAAGATGGTAAAAACGGTATATTTTTCAATAAAACCGAAGAATTAGTTGATCATCTTGTACATATTAGAAAAAATCCTGATATACTTAAGATACTATCAAAAAATGCTAAAGACTCAACAAAGCCATACTCAATAACTGTTTATGCTCAAAGTGTTGAGACATTATATTTAGATTTAATTCAGAAGAATAATGAAAGATTAAATAATAAGTAGGCATGTGCCTACTTTAAATCCCCGTGTGGCGAAATGGTAGACGCGCTTGACTCAAAATCAAGTAGTGAAGACTGTGCTGGTTCGAGTCCGGTCACGGGGACCACATTGTCCGTACCTTGTTTTACCCCTTTTTTAATGGTTTTAAGCGAATTTTAGGGGTAAAAACATGTTAAAACGATAAAAATACGCAAGAAAAAAGATGAATTTCTGACTTATAAAAAATCAGGTTCATCTTTTTTTGTTGGTTTTTATCAAAAGTGCTCGGCCGGAGTTTAATTGTGCTCGATCGGATTTTAACTAAACACTAATGTTGTGAAAAGTTTCAATTGTGGTTTTTCTTATCATAAATGCAGTAGAAGTTGGTAGAATTAGATGTTCATTTAAAACTTCATCATGTTTAATAGTTCTAAAGTTTAAATTAAAGATGATATTTGTTCTGGAATTAATAACTACGTTTGAGTAAAGTCTTTTAAAATCAAAATCATCATAGTTTCCATTTAATTCTTTAAGTTCAATTAACAACTTTTTAAAGCTTCGCATTTTTAAATCAAAATTATAATCAACAATCAATTCATTATTTATTAAAGCCAACTTAACTCTTAGCTCATCTAATTGCTCATTTAATTCTTTTGCTACTAATTTATTAAACTCATCGTTTGTAACATCAAGGGCACTTAACTTTTCATCTAAGGCGGTTATTTTTGCTTCTGTGGCGCTTTTGCTTTCGTTTAAAGCAATGAATGCTTCATCCTTAAAGAAGGCTGTTTCAAGGGTTTTTAAAACATCATTTTTATGCTTAAGAAGTAGATCTGTTTGTGAG
>CAYLVT010000053.1:0-2910 GCA_964387195.1 uncultured Acholeplasmataceae bacterium | reverse complement strand
TAATTCTTTTGGTAATGTTTTGAGTTTGTTAGAGCTTATTGATAAGTCATGACCAATTCTACCTTCTTTAGAAGCACCAAAAATCAGTTTATCGTAGTTCATTAACTAACACCTCCACAAATTTATCAATATCTGCCTTAGAGTATTTCTCAGTTACAGCAAACAACAATTTATCATCTATTGGTAAACCAATCAAATAACCTTTATCAAGCATTTTTTGTTCTAATAGTTTGTTGTCAAAAGTTGTTTTTAAAACAAACTCTTTTAAAAAGGGTTTATCGTATACTTTTTTAAAATATTTTGTTTTTAATAGTTCGCTTTCCAAATAATGTGCATTTGTGTAAGATGCTTCATTAACTTTAACAAGTCCATCTTTACCCATTAAAGCCATATATATCGTAACCCATAATGCCATTAATGATTGGTTTGAACAAATGTTTGAATTGGCTTTTTCGCGTCTAATGTGTTGTTCACGTGCTTGGAGAGTTAATACAAACGCGCGTTTGCCATCGACATCTTTGGTAACTCCACAAATACGACCAGGCATTTTTCGAACCAATTTTTGTGTCGTTGCTAAATACCCAACATACGCACCACCAAATTGAAGAGGTACACCAAGTGTTTGTCCATCGCCAACCGCAATATCTACACCATATTCTTTAGGTGTCTTAAGTACGGCTAATGTTTGAGGATCATTAATCATCACAAATAAACCACCATTTTTATGGGTAGTTTCAGAAAAGTTATTATAATCCTCTATAACACCATAATAGTTTGGGTTTTGCACAATAAAACATGCAATATCATTATTATTTTGAATAAATTCTAATGATGTTTCACCGTTGACTTCTGGTACTAACACCACCTCATAACCTTTATTTGAGGCATACGCCTTAACAACTTCAATAGTGTTAGGGTGTGTGGTGCTACTAATGAGTACTTTATTATTTCTAGTGTGGCTTGCAGCCATTAACATTGCCTCAGCTGCGGCGGTTGCTCCATCATACATTGAAGCATTCGCAACATCCATTCCTGTTAATTCGCAAATAAACGATTGGAACTCAAAAATATATTGTAGTGTGCCTTGTGCAATTTCAGGTTGATACGGTGTATACGATGTTAAAAATTCACTACGCTGTGTTAAATGAGGAATGATAGACGGGGTATAGTGATCATAAGCCCCGGCACCTCGATAAATGTGTAGTTTTTTATTCATAGAGGCAATATTAGTCATATTTTTAATTAATTCATACTCACTTAACGCCTCAGGTAAGTCATACGTTGCATTGTCCTTAATTTCTTTAGGAACGACCTTAAACAAATCATCTAGGCTATTAACCCCAATGACTTTTAACATTTGTTCAATATCTTCTTTAGTGTGTGGAAAATATTTAAACATAGATTACCCTTTATACTGATCTTCTGGAACTAAGTTTGCAAGTTCTTTTTCATCAAAGTCAGTTAATTCAACCAAAAAGACTTCAAGTGGTTTTTCATTTAACAACTCTGGTGCATCCTCTAATGCCTCATTAACACGACTAATCGTGCCACCAATTGGTAAATATAAATCACTCGCTGCTTTAACGCTTTCTACAGCCCCAAATGATTCCCCTTGTTTAAACACATCGCCTTCGCTTGGCAGATCAACATAAACAATATCACCTAACTCACTTGCTGCGTGAGCCGATAATCCAACAATGGCTTTGCCATCTTTAATTAATACCCATTCTTCAGTTTTTGTATAATATCTCATTTTCTTTACCTCGTATATTTTTTCTTTATATAAGTTTTTTTTCTTAAACGTGCTTCGACACGCTTGTTTCTAATTTCAATAGTGACAATATCGCCCATTTTATAGTTTGAGTTTATCAGTCCATTTGCATAAGACTCTTTAGTACCAGGAATCATAAATCCACTCGTAACATAACCGATGAGTTCATCCCCATCATAAATAGGATAACCTTGTCTTGCAATGCCGCGATCAAGTAAAATCATCCCATAAACTTTTGTTTCTAATGTTGCTTTCTGTGAAAGTAGTGCATCTTTTCCAATAAAGTCTTTATCATAATCAATCGCAAAGTTTAAACCCGCTTGAACTGGCGAAATATAGCCTGATATTTCATGACCATATAACGGTAAGCCTGCTTCAAATCTTAGAGTATCTCTTGCACCTAAACCACACGGTTCACATTCTTTTAATAAGTCTTTAGTGAGATATAATATATCTTCATGCGTTCCATAGATTTCAAAACCATCCTCACCGGTATATCCACTTCTAGAGACTAGAAATTTATTGCGTTTCTTAAACGTCATAAACTCCAAATCCACATCATCAATATACTTAGATAATATCGGTAATGATTTGGGTCCTTGAACACTAATGGCACTGTAGTTTTCACTTTCATTATGAACCAACACATCCATCTTTTTCTCACTTAAGACATTTTTCAAATGTTCAAACAAAATATCTTGATTTGACGCATTACAAACAAGCAATATTTTTTCATCACTAAATTTATACGCCATTAAATCATCGACAACACCACCATCTGGATTTGTGATAATGTGGTATTGCATGTGGTGGTTTTCTATCTTTTTAATGTTATTCGTTGAAACATAGTTTAAAAAATCACTTGCCTCTTTACCGATTAAAAAGATTTCTCCCATATGTGAGATATCAAACAATCCCACATTTTCTCTTACAGCTTGGTGTTCAACCACGATGCCCTTAAAAGACACAGGCATATAATAGCCACCAAAAGCTGTAAATGTTGCGTTATACTCTTTAAACAATTCAAACAAAACGGTTGTTTTATGTCCAAAAGGTATATCCATAATTTAAAACCCCTTTCTTATTAAATTGTATAAATCACTATTTTTCATACCCTCGATGTATAAAGATACATCCAT
>CAYLVT010000052.1:0-3062 GCA_964387195.1 uncultured Acholeplasmataceae bacterium | reverse complement strand
ATCTTGACGAATGGTTGTTAAAGAAGGGGAGTAAACTTGCGCAAAATTAATATCATCAAACCCAATTACCGCAACTTCTTCTGGGACCTTTATGCCCTTTATTTCTAATGCCTTAATGGCTCCAATTGCTAAAATATCTGATCCACATATGATACAATCCGGCAAACCTTTTTTAATAAGTTCGTTTGTAGCTTCTATGCCATGTTCAATGGTAAATCCCTTACTGATCTCATAAATAGCTTCTTTAGATTGCTTGTTCATTAAGTTTTGAAATTGGATAAGGCGTTCGTTAAAAGAATAAGAGGTGTGGGGTCCTGATAAATAATAAATGTTTTTAAAGTGTTCTTGAGCGTAAGATAGTGCTTGTTCAATCCCTTTTTGATTATCAGATATTACGGTCGTTAAATTAGACATTAATATATCTGTTGAAACACAAGGTATCTCACTTTTAACAAGTTCTTTAATCATGGCGTTATTGATGTTTCCTGAAACGATCAATACCCCATCGATTTGTTTGTTTCTACACCATTCTAAGTAACTGAGTGAACGATTACCAATTTTTGTTGCCGCAAAGGCAGTTTCATACCCTTTTTCTTGAAGAGTGGTATTAAAGGATTGTAAAATACCGGCGAAAAAAGGGTGTTCTAAACCCTCAAGTGAAATATCAGAATAGATCAATCCTACTAAATAACTTCTTCTGCTTTTTAGTATTCTTGCGCTTGAATTAGGAACAAAGCCTATTTCATTAACGTAATCTAAAACGCGTTTTCTAGTTTCTTGACTAATATTACCTGTGTTATTAATGGCTTTTGATACCGTTGAAGGGGCAATGCCCAAGTCTTTAGCAACGCTAACAATCGTGTGTTTCACGCTTTATTACCTTTTCTTTATAAAATAGATTGTGCCTTGTTTTTTAAACTCAAAGTGTTCCTTCAATTCATGTTGAAAAAAAGGTAGAACTTGTTTGTTTTTAGCACCATAGTTTTTAGGGTTAAAGTCTTTCATTTGGTTTTTAAGCATGTTTATTACAAACGAAAACTCAGAAAACCCTTTTTCATCATGATTTGATTCAATAATTTGGCCAACTTTCTCAATAATATCTTTATAGACATGCTCTTGAGCTTGAACTTTCTTTTTACCACTTGGTTTTGTGATTTTTTCAACACTTATAAATGAGTTAAAAGAGTTTTTATACGTTTCATTAGCGCGGTTATCACCCGCACCGATGACATAACGGTTATTCTTTTGTAAATGGTATACTAAAGGGGTAAAATCTGAATCGGTTGTGGCTAGACAGATACAATCGATATAATCTTTTTCAAGCAACGCCATCGCTTCAATAGTCATTCGGATGTCTACTGCATTTTTGCCTTTAGTATAAGCTATTTGACTCATTGGTTCGATACCGTGTTCGATAAACTTTTGTTCAATGGTTTTATCTTCTAAGTTTGAATAAAAAGCGTATTTTAATAATATATCCCCAACCTCATTTAATTCTTCAAACAACACGGGGAAATATTTCATTTGATTAAAGTTATCATAGTCGATGAGTAAGGCTATTTTTCTTCTTTTCTCCATGGAATCATCCTTTCTATTATTATTTTACCATAATTTAATCATTTTATATATTTTTTGTGTTAGAAAAGAGAAAAGCCAAGCTTGCTTAACCTGGCTTTAAATCTTTATTTTCTGAATCTAAATACCATCCGGATGATAATACCTACAAATACTAAAATACTCAATGAGGCAAGAACGATTAAGCCTATGTTAATACGTGTTTGCGGGTTCGTTGGATCTGTAGGATCTTCTGGGTTTGGATCTATGGTTGAATCATCTTCTTTTTCATCATCGGTATGGATGGTTAGTGCATAAATCACTTCTTCATATTTAGCTGTTAAAACAACATCACTAAGTATGTCTAGAGGTAATATAGAAACCTGCATTTCATCTAAAAACCACCCTAAAAATTTATAACCGATTTTTGTAGGATTTAATAACGGTTTATTAATGCCTTCTACACTATAAGCACTCGGATTATCTGGATGGTTTATTCCCCCATTTAATTCATACGTTATTGTGTAGTTTATCGGAATAAACTTCGCCATTATATTTAAATCTTTCTCAAGGGATGTATCTATCGTTTCTATTAACTTATTTTCATAATACCACCCATCAAACGTATAACCTGGCTTTGAGGCTGGCTTTAATGAAATTAAACCTGAGTTGATCACATAAGAGGTTGGGTTTTCTAAGTGATTACTTCCACCCATCACATCATAAAACACCACCCTTGTATCATCGACATCTACTAAGTGGATTTTGATATGACTATCTCTATTTACCGTAAATGAATATATCCCATCTACTTCTACTAAATCCATACTGCCAATAGAAATTCTATGAATGGTTTTTCCAATAGGGATATGGGTGATTTGAAAGGTTAGGTTTGTGCCCTTTATGAGTTTATCTTCAATGTCTTTAGAAAAATTAACCTCTACTCCTTGTCTATCGATGGTCACTTGATAGGTTACCTCTTTTTTTGAATTCTTACATCCAAGTAAAAAAGCAGTTATAAAAAGAACTGCAAAAAGGTATTTTAAGACACTTAATGTTTTTTTAAACATTAAAATCAACTCCCAAAAGTGTACATTTTCAATCGTATTATAGTACATCTTTAAGACTATTTTAAAATAAATATTTATTTTATAACATTTATTACAATACCTTTCTATGTAGCAATTATTTAACTTTATACCTTAGATAAGGCATTTCCCATTATATAGGTCAAAAAAAACGACTTTATAAGCCGTTGTAATTTTTGTGGCGCCCACTCTAGGACTCGAACCTAGGACCCCTTGATTAACAGTCAAGTGCTCTAACCGACTGAGCTAAGTAGGCAAATAATGTCTTATGGACATTATACCAAATATGTTTATTTTTTAAAAGAGAGAGTTAAGTTAAGTAAGATTTGCCTGGCAACGACCTATCTTCGCCCCGTAGAACTATTTTCGGCGCTGAAGTGCTTAACTTCTGTGTTCGGGATGGGAACAGGTGTGTCCACT
>CAYLVT010000051.1:0-3273 GCA_964387195.1 uncultured Acholeplasmataceae bacterium | reverse complement strand
TGCGCTACCTTGGGGTGGTAGAGGTCGTGAGTTCGAATCTCATCGTTCCGACCATCTCATGTTTATATTGGTAGATTTAATAGGATTTGAACCAAGAACATATAGTAAAACCGCTTTATTAATAGGCGGTTTTTAAACAAGAACCAATGAGTTTTACACCCAAAATAATTTATGGTATAATAGAGTGTAGTTTGGTGTAGGAGGGACAATATGAACTTAGGAAGAGAAACGGAAACAATCGAATTCAAGGAGACAACCAGCGAACTCAACGAATCGCTAAAAGCTGTTTCTGCTATGCTTAATAAACACGGATACGGAACGATTTACTTTGGTGTAAAGAATTCCGGAGAAGTTATTGGCCAACAAATATCTGATTCAACAACTAGAGATATCTCTAGATTTTTTGCTGAAAAAATTAAGCCGTCTGTTTTTCCTAACATATCTATATTGACCGACGGTAGCAAGGAATATATTAAAGTGGATTTTTCAGGTAGTAATAGTCCCTATTCTGCTCACGATATGTTTTTTATTAGAGTTGCCGACGAAAACAAGAAAATCAGCATTGAAAAACTCAAAGAATTTTTTGATTCCTATAATCTTGATAATTCTATTTGGGAAAACACCTTAAGTGATGAAGGATTAGATGACATTGACACCGAAACGATTCTTATGTTTAAAAAAGATGCACTTGCGGCCGGAAGAATTGTAACCGGGGATATGACGGGAAAGGAATTATTGGAAAAACTAGGTGTTTTAAAAAACGGATCTTTAAACAATGCTGGGAAATATTTGTTTTCTAAGAATAAACCAATAAAAGTTAAACTTGCTGTTTTTGCAACCGATGAAAAGGTAACTTTTATCGATCAAAACCTCGCAAGCGGAAATATTTACCAGCTAATTAGAATAATACAACAATATATTGAAAACCATATAAATTGGAAGTCAATCATTTCGGTAGGTCCTCGACAAGAAGTGCCAGAAATCCCAAGAGAGGCGATTAAAGAAATAGTTGTTAATAGCCTATGCCACGCCAAATATAGTAACTCTACAACTCATGAAATCTCTATTACTCCCAAACGTGTTTCAATTTATAATCCCGGACATTTTCCATATGGAAAGACTCCAGAAGATTACGCCAACAAAAATATAAGATCAGTACTTTTGAATCCTTTAATTGCAAACGCTTTATATTTATCTAAAAACATTGAGTCCTGGGGAACAGGAATTAAACGAGTTTATATGCTTTGTGAAGAAAGTAAAGTCAAAGTCACTTTTGAAAACGAAAAATTTGGTTATAATTTCATTTTTTATCGCAATGATTTGGGTGTAGATTTGGGTGTAGATTTGGGTGTAAATTTGAGTGAAACAGAATTTTCTATTTATTCACTTATAAAAGCCAACAATAAGATTACCACTATTGAACTAGCGGAGAGAATTTTTAAAACTCCACAAGCTGTAACATATAACTTAAAATCATTAAAAGAAAAACAATATATTAGACGCGTCGGATCAGCTAGATACGGACATTGGGAAGTCATTAAGTAAGCGTATAAATCGCTCTTTATAAAAAGGAATTTAACTATTAAAAATGCTTAAGAATTTAATTATTATCAATAAAGCACTAAAAGCAACTGTTAGAAAGTTTAATAATTGTAATATTAATAAATTTTTTTGGTACGGGGTATTTCACAGAAAGTTTGGGAACTTTGGTAAATTGGTTAATTTGCGCCGATTTGTTGCTAAATAGTGAAAATGGGACTACTAAAGAAATTGAGATGTATTTGTTTTCAAGAATGCTTGAGTTAGGTTATCCAAAAATGGCCTTTGATGAAAACATCTTGATTTATGACAAAATATTCGTCATGGTTGGCGATAAAAAAATAAAAGATACTTCCCCGATAAAAAGAACAACCTTATTGATGTTTGGGTCTTTTGAAACTGTTAAACGAGAATATGAAGGTGATTATTATTTATATACCAAGTAATCCAATTAGTATTAAAGTATTTTTTTTAACTTTTTAGGATAATGTCGCAATGTATTTTAACGGACAAAGCGGGACACGGTTACTCATACTTTCCGCCATTTACCCAAAAAGGGAAAAACTTACCATTTTATGAATTTTAAGTCAAAAAAGTCTAACCCTTTAAGTAATTAATGAGACCATGATTAAAAAAAGCCGTGTTTCACGGCTTTTTATTAATTAACCAAATCGTTTAATTAATTCCCAACGTTGTTTCGCATGATGCATTGAACTAGTCAAGATTGCTTCAGCATTATCAGGATTAACTGTGGGTAATGCCGAGAAGCGTGTTTCTTGCATTAAAAAGTCACGATATTTATCAAAATCAGGTTCTTTACAATCAAGTGATAATGGGCTCTTTCCTTGTTCTACTAGTCGTGGATCATAACGGAAGATGGGGAAATAGCCACTTTCAACTGCTTTCTTTTGCACTGAAGTAGAAATAGCAAGTCCACCATGGATATTGTGTTCAATACAAGGTGAATAAGCGATGACTAAACTTGGCCCATCATGATATTCTTCCGCCTCTTTTAAAGCTTTAATCGTTTGCATATAATTAGCGCCTAACGATATTTGAGCGACATAAACATGACCGTAAACCATCGCCATTGTCGCTAAATTTTTCTTAGCACTCGTTTTACCACTCGCGGTAAATTTAGCAATTGAGCCAGCTTGTGAGGCTTTCGATGATTGACCGCCGGTATTTGAATATACTTCAGTATCTAATACCAAAATGTTGACATCTTCTTTGCTTGCTAAAACGTGATCAAGACCACCAAATCCAATATCATAAGCCCAGCCATCACCACCGATAATCCAGACTGATTTATCAAGGAAATCTTTTTCATAAGGTAAAACGGCTTTAATAGCATCATTTTTAGACACTTTAATTAAATGAAGTAAATCATCAAGCAATCCTCTAATTACTTTACGATCTTTAATATTAGCTAAATATTTATCGATTAAAGTGGTTTTTATCATCTAAGCTTATATAATTATAGACATACCTAAGACTAGGTACAGCAAACAACTAAAACAATTACACTGCTAATGTAACGTCTTTTTCGATTTGTAGACATTAAAGAACAAGTAGGAAACTAGTCTGTATAAATTAAAAGGCGCTACATATGTAGCGCCTTTTTGTTATCGTATATACAATGTAGACTAAATATAGCCCATTATATAAGCTCTAGTTTGCTCTCGTCTATTTGCCCATACCCTACCACCAGGTCAGATCCACTCTGGGTTTTCT
>CAYLVT010000050.1:2345-3608 GCA_964387195.1 uncultured Acholeplasmataceae bacterium | reverse complement strand
AACAGTGATATGTCTTCTACTAAAAAGGCATCATACGGTGCTTTACAGTATGCTAGTGCAAATGTTAATGGTCATTTTTCATTTACTGATTTAGAAACACTAGCTGAGGTTATAGGAACAACTAAAGAAACAGCTAGAAGGCATTTAAAAACATTTATCGAAGTTGACCTTGCTGAAAGTAAAAAAGATGCTAATACAACCCGTATTTATACGTTTAACAGTTATCAAGAAGCTTTCAAACTTAAAGAGAAAGTTAAGGATCGAATAAAACACAAAGATCCATTCGAACAAACAAACCATCTTCCGCCTTTAGATCCTGCAATCGAGGATCAGCTAAGGGCATTAGTGGGAAGATAATATAGATTAATTACTAAGCCTTTTGCTTAGTTTTTATGCATGCGATACTCCCTATATCGCATCAAAATTTGCATTTTCTCATCCGAATGCACCAAAAAAGAGAAACTTTTCACGTAAAAAAACCGGGTCAGTGAGGAGTTTCTTTTTTTTTATCAAAAATTAACAACAATTTCGTATTCCACAACAACATTTTCATAAGTTGTTACATTTCTTTCGTTATCCACATTTTAAAAACAGCGTAGTGAAGCGGTTTATACGTTTTTGAAATGACAATAATTTCGATAAGAATAGAGTTTGTTTTTAAAAGCGTTTTTAAAGGAGTTAATAAAATTGACATTAATAAAGACTGTAAACACTTTGATTTATGTGTGAATTTTTACAGGTTCTCTAAAACCATGATATAAATGAATTATAAAAAGGAGGTCATTATAATGACAAAGAAACAAAAAAACAATTTAGTTAAAACTGTTGTGGCAGGTACTGTAGGTTTTTTAGTACTTGTATTTACTGTACCGTTGATAAAGATTAAGCCGGTTGCTTTAGGTGAGGATCCTACGATGTTGCAAAAGATTCATGAATGGTTTACCAAGACAAAGGATTTCTTTAATGACAATTTGCTCTGGATAGCTTTATTAATTGGAGGCGCTTTAGCTCTTTATTATTTTCTTAAGAAAAAATAGGAGGTTTTAGATAATGAAAAAACTTTTTATTGGACTTTTAGCTGTGTTTACGGCTTTTTCGCTTTATTTTCTAAAAGGACCAATTGTAAATGCAAGTATAACTTTTGGTGAATATTCTGGTGAAACATTCATTGATAGTAGAGTTGTTTCAAAAATCGGAAATTATTATCACTTAGAAAACGGTAAGGATGTACATATATCTGGAACGACTGTTACAGAGCTAACT
>CAYLVT010000050.1:0-2245 GCA_964387195.1 uncultured Acholeplasmataceae bacterium | reverse complement strand
TTAGAAAGTCCTATCGCTTCAAGTTGGAGTAATAGTTATTATCGCTTAGAAAACGGTAAGGATGTACATATATCTGGAACGACTGTTACAGAGCTAACTTTAGAAAGTCCTATCGCTTCAAGTTGGAGTAATAGTTATTATCGCTTAGAAAACGATAAGGATGTACATATATCTGGAACGACTGTTACAGAACTCATTTTGCCAAGCCCGATTAAGTTATATGCTGGATCTTTTGGAAGCCATGTTTATTTATTAGAAAACAGTAATATGTACATTGAAGATGGAAGAATAATTGGGAATAATATAATAAACGATAATGGTATTTTAAGAGGGAATGGATACATTGTTGTGTTTAAGTATACTGGTAAACTAAGTACTTTTAAGATTTATTATCCTGATTCAAGAAATCCTTACCCCAATT
This sequence comes from uncultured Acholeplasmataceae bacterium, assembly GCA_964387195.1. Classification (GTDB taxonomy): domain Bacteria; phylum Bacillota_I; class Bacilli_A; order Acholeplasmatales; family UBA5453; genus DUQU01. The sequence continues at coordinate 1,824 of CAYLVT010000050.1, read as the reverse complement.
GGGAACGTGATGGTAATGAGTTTTACTATTATACTGGTAAACTTGGTAATACTGTTGAACAAGGTGATCACTTAATTATTGAGTCACCAAATGGATTCGATTTAGAATATAAACACTATGGTGATGATCCTAATCAGCCTTGGAGAAAATTTGGTGATTATAATTTAAATGTTGATCCAGGAAACCAAGACTTTACAAAAGTTGCGATGCTAAATGAAACAGTCGGCGATGTTAAAACAATCAATTATTATCGACCATTAGCAGTATCTGATGAAGATACGACTTATGAAAAATACGATACTTCTATGGGACCGTCTTCTGAGCCACATATTATTCAAATTAGAGTACCAATTGATTATCTAGTAAACTATCATATCGGTGATACATTATATAAAGCTGAAAAAGTTAAAGCTTTACAAACATTAACAGCCCCTCAAAATCCATCAGAAGATATAGTGATTAAAGGATGGTACACGGATGAACTACTAACAAATCCATATCCAAGAGATAAAGTAGTTGATTCCAATTTAGAATTATATGCTAAATATGATAAATACTATGAGTTAACACATAAAGTCGATGGATTAGTTTGGAGTTCAAGCTTAAGGTTAGAAAATTCAAAAATACCATCTGTATCAACACCAACAAAAGTTAATTCATATTTTGAAGGATGGTACTACGATGAAGAATTTACAGCGAAACTAGAATTAAATGATACGATTAGTGAAGACACAGTATTATATGCTAAATTTATGCCTTTAAGTGGTGGCGAAATACCGCCAATAAATGCAGATCAAAATGAAACATCAATAGCATTAATATCTTTAGGTACAACTGCTGTAATTATAACCATTGGTCTTTTATTAATTAATCGAAAAAAAATCAAAAAAAGGTAAATAAAACATGAAAAAAATATTCCTAATTTTGGTTATAACTTTCTCCTTTTTTGGTGGTGCTAGACTCAGTGCTAGCACCGGTCCAGAAATTGTTGGTCCGAATTTAATACAGAAAGAACAATATCAGATATTAACACTATCCGATATTTTGAGTTTTTACAGCTCTTCTTCTGGTGGTATATCAATTACGAACGATGAATATACTGGAAAAGGGGCGGTTTTAGGAACACACATGATAGAATTAGGAATTTCTGGAACTGAAACACGTAAACAGGTTAATATTCAGGTTATCGATCAAATTGGATATGGTGTCAGAGCTGTCACAAACTTAAAAGATATCCATGTTGCGAAAAATGTAAAGCTAAATCCTCAAGATTTTGTTCAAATTCATGCTAGAACAGGGCTTTTCAACCTAAATCATACATCTCAAATGAGTATACTTTCAAATCAATATACTGGAAACGAAACAACACCTGGTGTTTACTTGATTGAATACCGAATAATGGATGCCTCTGGACTTGATCAAGTGATTAGCTTTAATACTACAGTTTATGACTCAGAAAGGCTTGAAACGCCTATTATTGTTATTCCTAAAGAACCTGGTGTTTTTGATAACTTGTCAAAAGGGATTGAAACATTGGTTGGAATAGCTTTATTTGGATCAATAGTATTTGGAGTAATTTGGATATATAGAAAGGTGAAAAGGTGATCCAATGAAAAAAATATTGATAACTATACTACTTACATTTTTCTTAACTTTTAGTATTCAGAATTTAAAAGCACAGCAACACTGGATCACGCATAATTTGTTAACAGAAACAGGCTATCAATCGATTGCTGATATTGAAGCTAATGTTGGTGAAAATGTAACCGTAACAGCTCATGAGGTGGCTGAGGATGAAGTTTTTGTCGGCTGGATACTTGATGG
>CAYLVT010000049.1:0-4261 GCA_964387195.1 uncultured Acholeplasmataceae bacterium | reverse complement strand
CATCATCTTTAAAAAACTTTAATAAGTTTTCTAGCTGATACTCAGAATACCTATTAAACCAAGATAACCGATAACCTAGTTCATCAGCTAAAGACTCACGCTCATGAATGATCTTATTAACCCGATCTTCAAGCACCAATTTTAGCGCATCCATTCTTAACTTTTTAGGGACGCTTAATCCTATTTGGTTAAAAAAATCTTTTACCGCTTCACTAGAAAGATTCGATAGTTTGTCAACTAACTCTCTTAAAGTATAGGTTTGTTTCTTAACGACAATACTTCTTTCAAAATTTATTTTTTCCATTTTATGAGCCTCCTTAGAATGTATGAAAAACATATTTATCTAAATATATAATATATTTATTTTAATCATATTGCAAGTGTTTTCAATATATTTGTATAAATTGAAAACGGCGTAATAAAAAGATTTCGCATGAATGATTAGGGTTTTAAATCAAGAATATTTGTGATAATATGATTATAGGGGGAATAAATATGATAAAAACAATCAATTCAGAGAAAGCGCCAAAGGCTATTGGACCTTATAGCCAAGCCGTTTTAGCCAACAACACACTCTATGTCTCTGGTCAACTACCAATTGATTTAGAAACTGGAGAAATTGTTAACGACATTTATAAAGCGACAACGAAATGTTTAGAACATGTATTAGCGATTGTTTTAGAAGCGGGACTAAAAAAAGAAAACATCGTTAAATGTCATGTTTATTTAAAAGATCTAAAAGACTTTTCAAGAATGAATGAAGCTTACGATGTTTTCTTTAATGGACACAAACCAGCGCGTGTTGCTTTTGAGGTAGCAAAACTACCTAGAGATGTCTTAGTTGAGATTGACTGTATTGCGGCTTTTTAATTGCTTAACTATAATAATCAATGTAATGATAAGCCCAACAAATAAAAGTAAAACAGGCATAAAATAGGCAAAACTAATGGCGGTAAAATAAACAAGCGGAATGATTAAGAAAATGGTGAATAAAACTATCCGCCAACCTTCTCCATAAAAGAAGTTAAACGCTTCTTTTATATCCGGTAAGATGACTTTAACTTCTAAAAGATAAACAATGGCTAAACTAATCATTAAGAGTGATAATAACACCATTTTTAAGTATGAAAATATTTTATTAGATAATTTAGCCTCTAAGATAATAAAAGTGAATAATAATACTAAAGCAAGCAAGGGTACAAGGTATGGAATACTGTATAAAAACCCTTGCTTTTCTATTGTCCCAAAATGGATTAGTGTGCTAAGAGTTATTAAAATGGCAGAAACACTACTTAAAATGCTTTACTTTTTCATCAAATCATTCCTTTCTAATCTTATTTTAACAAAGTTCTTTAATGATATCTATTTCTAGAAAAAAAATGGCGATTTTCTCGCCATTTTCATTTAAAATAAATCAATTCTTGTTACCGTTTGTTCTCTATCAGGTCCAATACTAAATACTGAAACCTTTATATCTAAGAAGTCTTCAATAAACTTAATATAGTTTTGAGTTTGGATTGGGAGCTGACTATACGCTCTTACTTTAGTAATATCTTCATGCCACCCTTGCAGTGTGGCATAAATAGGTTCTACTCGTTCATAGTCCTTGATGTTTGCTGGGATATAGTCAATCTCTTTACCATCTAATAAATAACCAACACAGACCTTTAACTCATCTATACCTGATAAAACATCCAGTAATGTTACCGCTAAGTATTTAAGACCACCAACACGTTTAGCGTGTTTTAAAACAACTAAATCTAGATAACCTACTCGTCTAGGTCTTCCTGTCGTGGTACCATACTCGTTACCTTTTTCTCTAATATAGTGGGCAATATCCCCATCTAACTCTGTAGGAAACGCACCCCCTCCTACTCTTGTTGAGTAGGCTTTTGTAACGCCTATTGAGGCGTTTACAAGCCAAGGTGCAATCCCTGTGTTAATCGGTACACTTGCCGCTGTTGGGCTTGAAGATGTCACAAAAGGATACGTACCATGATCTAGACAAAGCAGGGTGCCTTGGGCGCCTTCAAATAATACTTTTTTATTTTTTTCAATTAGTTCATTTAATAGAATTGATGTATCTGTAATATAGGATTTAAGTCTTTCACCATACTTAGTATATTCATTAAATAAATCATCCACCTTATAGGCAGGCATTTGATAACTTCTTAATTCTCTATTTTTAAATTTAAGGACTTGTTTAAGTTTTTCTTTTAATAACTTAGGGTTAATAAGATCGCCCATTCTAATACCTATTCGTGCAGCTTTATCAGTATAGGCAGGGCCAATACCTTTATGTGTCGTACCAACGGGTGTTTTTAAAACACGTTCTTTTGCCTTGTCTAAATCAATATGATAAGGCATCACTACGTGTGCACGATCGGAGATTTTTAGGTTAAAACGCTTGAGTTTTAGTTTATCTAATTCTTCGATTAACGCCCCTACATTTATAACCATCCCATTAGCCATAATGTTTGTGATATTTGGATTAAAAATGCCGGACGGGATTAAATGAAGGGCGTATTTATTATTGTTAAAAACAATCGTGTGCCCTGCGTTATTTCCACCTTGATACCGAACAACCACATCAGCTTGTTGGGCTAAATAATCTGTGATTTTACCTTTGCCTTCGTCCCCCCACTGGGTACCTACAACAACTAATGTTTTCATTTATTCTCTCCTAAAATATGTCTTGCGATATAAACACCATTTGCGCCAGCTTGTGCTAAACCTCTAGTAATCCCTGCACCATCACCAGCCATGTATAATCCTTTAACTTTGGTTTGGAAGTATTCATCCACTTCTGGTCTTGCGCTATAAAACTTTGTTTCAACACCATAGAAAAGCGTATGTTCACTTGCAATACCTGGTGTGACATGATTAAGTGCTTCCATCATTTCAATTAACGATTGCATCGTATTATATGGTAGCACTAACGCAAGATCACCTGGGGTTGCTTCTTTAAGTGATGGTGTTACAAACCCTTCTTTTAAGCGTTTTTCCGTTGTTCTTCTACCGCGAATTAAATCCCCATATTTTTGAATGATAACTCCGCCCATAGATAATCTATTGGCGAGTCTGCCAATCATATGGGCAAACTCATTGGGCTCATTAAATGGTTCATTAAATCGGTGGGATACCAATAAAGCAAAATTGGTATTGGTTGTTCCTAATTTAGGGTCTCTAAACGCATGACCATTCACTAACATCGTACCATCATGATTTTCAATCACCACATGACCACTAGGGTTACTACAAAACGTCCTAACTTGTGTACCAACACTGGTATTAAAGACAAATTTACCTTCATATAAGTGTTCGTTAATTTCTTCCATAATTAAATCATTGGTTTCAACCCTTACACCTATATCTACTTGGTTATTGGTCATTTTTATATTATGTTTCTTACAAAGCTTTGTTAAAAAGGTCGCTCCTTCTCTACCTAAAGCTAAGACAACATTGTTTGATAATAGTTCTTCACCATTTTCTAAACGAATACCTTTAACTTGATTGTTTTCAATAAGGACATCGCTCATAACGGTTTTAAAACGCATTTCTATTCTTGTTGAAAGCCATGCGTGAATGTTTTTCATAATCTCAAGGTTTTGTTCCGTTCCTAAATGACGTAGTCTTGCTTTTAGTAGTTTTAACCCAACAGCGAGTGCTTTTTTCTCAATTTGTCTAACCGCTTCCGTTGTTGGATCGGTGATTTCCGATGAAGCACCGTGTTTTAAATTGATTGCATCAACATATTCAATCAATTCCTCAACCTTTTGTGGCGCTAAATAATCGGTCATCCACCCACCAAACTCTGAAGTGATGTTAAACTTACCATCCGAATAAGCACCACTACCACCAAAACCAGCGGTTATGGAACACGCTGGATAGCATCCAGCATAACCTTTGGTGTTAGTAGGACATTTTTGAAGTTTACCTTCTAAAATAGGACATCTTCTTTTATGAATGTCTAACCCTCTATCAATCATTAAAACTTTGAAATTTGGATTTTTTAACGCATACTCATACGCTCCATATAACCCAGCTGGTCCAGCACCAACAATTATGACATCATACATTTATATATGCCCCCTTTATCGTATAAAAAACCATATCGATATTATCACTTATTTTTATATTAGTCAAACACCATTTAAGTTATTAAACTTAAATATTCAATCATTTTATATAGATAGTGTTTATCTGTATGATCGAAAATGAGTGTAATATGAATTCTTTCATGTAAATAGGATAACTTTAT
>CAYLVT010000048.1:0-4504 GCA_964387195.1 uncultured Acholeplasmataceae bacterium | reverse complement strand
CCCGGTAAGTGCCATCGCCACCAATAATGATTACGCAGTCAATACCTGCCCTTCTTAAGTTATCAATCGCTATACTCCTAACTTCTTTATCAGCAAACGAAGTCATGCGTGCAGTCCCTAAAACTGTGCCTCCACGGTTTAATATTTCACTTACTAATGTTCTATCCGCTTTTTCAAATTTACCCGTTACTAAACCTCTAAATCCATCAAACACTGCATAGACTTCCACTTTATGGTATAAACACGTTCTTACGACCGATCTTATTGCAGCATTCATTCCAGGTGCATCGCCACCAGATGTTAAGACAGCTATTTTCAAATTAATCACCTCAAATCAAGAATATTATACCATACCTAAAGTATTTATAGAACCTGTCTGTCAAATAAATACAATTCCTAAAAATGGTATAGGACTTTATGTTTATAATGTGGTATTATAGTAAAGGAAGTTTATATAAATATAAGGAGTGATCAACGATGAAAAAATTAGTTGGAGCAGCCATCTTGGGACAATCAGGTGGCCCTACAAGCGTTATTAACGCTAGTGCTGCAGGTGTTTTCTTAGAAGCGTTAAAACAAGAAAACATTACCCGTGTTTACGGTGCTAAACATGGTATTAAAGGTATTTTAGAAGAGGAGTTCTTTGACATCAATCAAGAAGATATTAAAGAACTAGAATTGCTTAAAACAACCCCTTCTTCTATGATTGGATCGGTAAGATATAAGTTAAAAGACTTAGAAAAAGACCCCAGTGACTATGAACGTTTATTGGAAGTCTTTAAAAAATACAACATCCGTTACTTCTTTTATAACGGTGGTAATGATTCCATGGATACCGCTAATAAAATTAGTAAATTCTTCCAAGATCATGGCTATGAATGTATGGTTGTGGGTGTGCCTAAAACGATCGATAACGACCTTTATGGAACCGACCATTGCCCAGGCTTTGGAAGTGCTGCAAAATATGTTGCAACAACGCTAATGGAACTTTACCATGACGCAACCGTTTATGATACCAAGATGTGTACGGTTGTAGAAATTATGGGTAGAAACGCTGGTTGGTTAACCGCCGCTGCACAATTAGCGATTGAAAAAGGCCAAGGACCTGACTTAATGTATTTACCTGAAAAAGTTTTTGATTACGATGAGTTTTTTGCAGATGTAGAAAAGATTATTAATGAAAAAGGTAAAGCCATTGTGGTCATCAGTGAAGGGTTAAAAGACAGTGAAGGTAAATACATTCCTGAACACTTTGGCGACTTATCTACCGATTCATTTGGCCATGCCCAATTGGGTGGTGCTGCGGAAATATTAGCTCGTGAAATTGATAAACGGCTCCATATTAAAGTACGCGGTATTGAGTTTTCACTACTCCAACGTTGTGCACAACACCTAGCGAGTGAAGTTGATGTAAAAGAAGCTTATCAAGCGGGTGTTGAAGCTGTTAAAGCGGCTGTTAATGGTATCACTGATGTGATGATTGGTTTTGAAAGAGTGTCTAACAACCCTTATAAAATCAACTACATCCATATTCCATTAACTAAAGTTGCAAACACAGAAAAGAAAGTACCACTAGAGTGGATTAAACCCCATGGCACAGGTATGACACAAGACTATGTTGATTATGTGGCACCTTTAATTATGGGTGATTATAAAGCACCACTTGAAGATGGTCTACCACGATTTGCCAAAATGAAGAAGGTATTAGTTAAGAAATAGTTATGAATATTTGGCTAGCATTTATTATCTTACTTGTTGGATTTGTCTTTTTAGTAAAAGGCGCAGACTTTTTTGTAGATGGCGCGAGCAATATTGCAAAATATTTTAAAATCTCTACCTTAGTCATTGGGTTAACGGTGGTGGCTTTTGGCACAAGTTTGCCCGAAGCAGCGGTAAGTATTACAAGCGCGATCCAAAATGTCGATGATGTGAGTTTAGGTAATGTCATCGGATCTAACTTGTTTAACCTCTTATTGATTTTAGGTGTTAGTGCACTTGTCTTTCCAGTTAGTGTAAGTAAACAAATTGTTAAACGCGACCTACCTTATTCTATCTTAGGTCCCATACTACTCATCGGGATGATCTACTTCTTCCATGAAAGCAACAATCAAGCACTTATTCGTTTAGAAGGTATTATTTTATTACTCTTCTTTTCCCTTTATATGTTTATTACGATGCGGGGTGCTTTAAAACAGCCTAACTTGGAAACTTATGAACAAGACGAATCAAGCACAATCGCGATGTCAAAATCGAAAGCATGGGTTTTAACCCTTATTGGTTTGGTGGGGATTGTACTTGGTGGTATTATGGTAACGAATGGCGCTAAAACCATTGCCTTATACTTTGGAATGAGTGAATGGCTAGTAGGATTAACGGTCGTTAGTTTAGGTACATCGCTACCTGAGCTTGTTACTTCTGTTGTTGCGGCTGTGAAAAAAGAAAACGACATTGCCGTTGGAAATGTCGTTGGTTCAAATATCTTTAATATATTCCTAGTCTTAGGTATCTCTGCCGCAATCTCACCAATTAGTTTAACGAGTCAAGTCATCTTTGATATTATCTTTTTAATCATTGGTTCAATTGCGTTAATGGGGCTGATTATATTTAGAAAAGGTAAGTTAGGCCGAATTGAAGGATCACTACTTACATTAATGTATATTGGCTATTTTATCTATATTTTCATGAGAGATTTTCGATAAAAAAAGGTGAAATTTCACCTTTTTTTTATACTAAACGAATGTTTTCTAAAATCCATTTATCATTTTGATAGTCTTTTTTTAAAGCGACTATACATACCTTATTTGAATGAATGACTTCACGATGCTTTTTATACGTTGATGGGAAAACCACCACATCAATACTTAAAAGATTGTCACTCAGTTCAATAAATGCCATCTCTTCTTTGTTTTTGGTTATAATAACTTTAGCTTGCTTAATAATACCGATCGTATTTTCTCTTGAATTTTTGAACGATAAATCCTTAATATGTGTTAATTTATATTTTTTAATGATGTCTTCATATTCTTCTTTAAAACTGTGAATCAAATTAAAACCAAGGACTTCCTTTTCTTTTTCAATTAAGGTTTCTATAGGGTATTCTTCATAGGTTATGGGGATTAAATCTTTTACAATTGATGCGTATAAATCAACTTCTGATTCCATTTGTTCGTAAAGGGTTTTTCTATTTAAGCCAAAGTTATCTAATGCACCAGAAAATATTAAACCCTCAATCGCTCTTTTATTTAAGTGTTTAAGCCGATCTTTAAAATCTCTATAGCTTGTAAAGGGGCCATTCATACGCTCTTCAATAATTGTGTTAGCTATGGTAGAGCCGATGTTTTTTATCCCAGTTAATGGATAAATTAGTCCTTCACTTGAAAATTCAAACCTGGTCGTAGATACGTTAATATCTGGGGCTAAACAATCAAAGCCTCGTTGCCGCATTTGGGTAATCATTTCACTTGTTTGCGAGTCGATGGTTGTCATATTAGACAATAACACACCCATGAAGATATCATAATAGTTTGCTTTTAAGTATGCCATTTGATAACTAATAACTGAATAAGCGACACTGTGAGATTTATTAAAACCATAATCTGCGAACTTTAAAATATAATCATAAATCGATTTTGCAAGTTTCGAATCTTTACCATTTAAAACGCTATGGTGAATAAATGTTTTTTCTTGTTGTTGTAGAATATCATGATCTTTTTTAGAAATACCTACCCTAAGTAAATCCGCCTCTATTAAAGAATAGCCTGCAAAAACTTGCGCAATTTGCATGATTTGTTCTTGATAAATAATTATGCCATAAGTTTCTTTTAAAATAGGCGCAAGTGATTCATCAATAAATTGGTAAGATTTACCATTTCTTCTCTCGATATAGTCATCGATATTTTGCATAGGACCTGGTCTATATAAAGCGAGTATCGCAACAATATCATTAAAATGTCTTGGCTTTAATTTTCTTAAGGTTGCTCTCATACCTTGGCTTTCTAATTGAAATATGCCTAAGGTATCGCCTTGGGATAGTAATTCATAGGTTTTCATACAATCATAGGGAATACGATCTAAGTGTATATCTATGTTTTTATGCTTTTTGACTTGTTTAATCACTTGATCAATGATGGTTAGATTTCGAATACCTAAAAAGTCAATCTTAAGTAACCCCATATCGTTAAGATCTTCATGTTCAAACTGGGATTGATACATTAAAGGGCCTTGCTGCATTGGAATATGATAGCGTAAATCTTCGTTTGCTAAAATAATACCCGCAGCATGGGTACCTGTTTGACGAGGGAGACCCTCAAACTTTTTAGATAAATCAAGTATTTCTTGAAGGCGTGGATCTAGTTTGTCATTAGACTGGATTTTTTTAATAATTTGATTGGTTTCAATGTTTGAAAAACCTTTTATTTTAGCGATATCCCTTATCGAAGATCGACTTGCAAAACGTGAAAATGTGTTAATCGATAACACATGGTTTGTGCCGTATTTTTCTTTG
>CAYLVT010000047.1:0-4981 GCA_964387195.1 uncultured Acholeplasmataceae bacterium | reverse complement strand
GGTGAAGTGTGTGAAGCGGCGTTGTATAAAAGGGATCAAGAATTAATCGATGGGATGGCGATGTTTGACGATAGTGGAGTTCAGCCGCCCATAGCGTATCAGCATTTAAGTAAAGATTTAGGTAAAGATTTTAAGTTTATTATTGAATCAACCATTAAAAAGATTATCTTAACTGCAGAAAAATTAAACAAGTTAGTAATCGCTTCAGGCGATGTGCATTATTTAAATAAAGAGGATCAAATTTATCGTGACATTTATGTGAGTGCAAAGCTTGTTGGTGGTGGTTTACATGATTTGGCAAGTTATGAAAAAATGCCTGAAGTCTATTTCATGACCACAGATGAAATGTTAAAACAGTTTCAATTTCTAGGTGAAGCAGCGTATCAAATCGTTGTAGAAAACACCAATATATTAAATCAAAAGATTGATAAAATCGAAGCGTTCCCTTCGACATTATATTCACTTTCTGATGATGCGTTTAAAGACAGTTTAGGTCTGCCTTCGATTAAAGAAAAGGTAAGCCATATCGTTTATCAAAACGCGCATCATTGGTATGGAGAAAAACTGCATCCTTTAGTTCAAGAACGGATTGAAGTAGAGTTAAACAATATCATAGATAATGAGTTTGCGCCAATATATTATATTTCCTATTTATTAGTGCAACGTTCGCTAGAAGAAGGTTATTTGGTAGGTTCACGTGGATCGGTTGGCAGTAGTTTTGTAGCGACCTTGATGGAAATTACAGAAGTTAACCCATTAAAACCGCATTATCGTTGTAAAAATGGTGATTTTACCGTCTTCAAGTTTAGTAAAGAAGATATTGAAAAATATGGTATTACCCCAAATGAACAAGCATTCCAACCCCTATTTGAGAATGTGATGAGCGGGTATGACTTAATAGATCAAAATTGTCCTATTTGTGGCGAAAAACTCCACAAAGACGGGCAAGACATTCCTTTTGAAACCTTCTTAGGTTTCTCTGGGGATAAAGTCCCAGATATTGATCTTAACTTTAGTGGTGATTATCAAGCTAAAGCGCACGCTTATGTGCGAGAACTACTTGGGGAAGACCACGCCTTTAGAGCGGGGACCATCCAAGAGGTTAAAGAAAGAAACGCCTTTGGCTATGTTAAGGGATACTTAGAAGAAAAACAATTAACCGATGTAAGAGATGCAAGAATTAAAACCATTGCAAAACGGATTGAAGGTGTGAAACGTTCAACTGGTCAACACCCAGGTGGGATTGTTGTTGTACCAGCCCATAAAGATATCTTTGATGTAACACCGATTCAATATCCTGCTGATGATACAACCAGTGAGTGGAAGACCACCCACTTTGATTATCATTCTTTTGAAGACAATCTATTGAAATTAGATATCTTAGGGCATGATGATCCAACGATGTTAAAGTTTTTAATGGACTATGTGCATAAACATCAAGATGAATTCCCATTCGATAAAGCACAAGATATCCCTGTAGATGATAAAGAAGTATTTAAGTTATTTTCATCAACAGAATCCATCGGCCTAACTCCCGATGAATTAGAAAGCGATATCGCCTCTTATGGGATTCCTGAACTGGGCACTCCTTTTGTTAGACAAATCTTAAATGAAACCAAACCCTCTAGCTATTCAGGGCTTGTTAAAATATCTGGATTATCTCATGGTACGGACGTTTGGCGTTCTAACTCGCAAGATTTAGTTTTAGGTACTACAGAACATGGTAAGATTGATTTTGATGAGGTTATTGGGTGTCGTGATGACATTATGGTTGACTTAATGAAGTTTGGTCTATCGCCTTCAAAAGCGTTTGAAATTATGGAGTTTGTTAGAAAAGGAAGACCTTCTCAAAACAAAGAAAAATGGCAAGAATACGTAGGTATTATGCAAAGAAATAATGTCCCGGCTTGGTATATTTGGAGTTGTGGGCAAATTAAGTATATGTTTCCTAAAGCACACGCTTGTGCATATGTCTTAATGGGGGTTCGTATTGCGTGGTTTAAAGTCTATAAACCACTGCTGTTCTACAGTGCGTTTTTCTCAAATCGTGCCGTTCAATTTGATCATGATATTATGGTTGCGGGTGTGAATGCGGTAAGAAATAAGATTAAACAAATAGAACAGATTCCGCCATTTCAACAATCCACTAAAGACATTGACCTACTCGTGACATTAAATGTAGCGTTTGAAATGTTAGTTAGAGGCTTTAAGTTTTTACCGGTTGATATTCATAAATCAGATGCAAAAGATTTTGTTATGGAAGAGAATGCTTTAAGAATGCCTTTTATGAGCATCGATGGCCTTGGTGCCTCGGTTGCAAGTGGCATTGTAGAAGCGAGAAATGAACGAACATTTACCTCTAAAGATGACGTCAAAGAGCGCACAAGAATTAACAAAACCGTTTTTGAGATTATGGAAAATAATGGCGCGTTTGAAGATTTAGAAGAAGAAAGTGATTTATTTGAACAAGGATTGTTCGCACTTTAAGTAATTTAGTGTATAATACTAATAGTATTAATTTTATAAGGAAGTGATTAAATGTTTAAAAATACAAACCCTGTCTTTTCGAAGGTAAGAAAAGATTCGGATAATCAAGCCATTGCTTATGGCGCTAGTTATCAAGGTATTATTGCAAAAACCGCATTATTATTTATTTTAATAGTTGCTTCAGCTATTGGCAGTTATTTACTACTTAATAGTTATCCAGATGTCTATATTGTTGGCTTAATTGTTTCACTCATCGTTGCTTTCATAGCGGTGATGGTGGCCTCATTTGTCCCAAGGTTGGCCATGCCCTTTAGTATGATCTATGCCGTTGCGGAAGGTTTTGTCTTAGGTTTCATTGTCTTAATCTATACCGCGGAATTCCCAGATAATAATATCGCAGGGCTTGCGGTATTAATTACACTAGGCATTTTTGCAGGCATGTTGGTTTTATACTCAACCAAACTCATTGTCGTAACCTCAAGATTTAGAAGAGTGATGATGGGAATGACGTTTGCGATTTTATTTACATTTATCTTTGTTGGGATTGCATCTATCTTTGATAGGGGTAAAATGAGTTATACATTATTTGGTAATCCAAACAGTGGGCTTGTCTTATTTATTGCACTTTTATTAGTGTTATATGGTGCATTTATGTTAGTGATGTCCTTTGATGATGCAAGATCGATTGTCTCAATGGGCGCAGACAAACAATATGAATGGGTGGTAAGCTTAGGCTTAGTTGTTGCAACGGTTTATATATTCATTCAGGTTTTAAGACTTTTAGCAATTATCTTATCAAGAAGAGATTAAATATTCGTAAAAGGAACTAGTATTTAACTTAAGATATGAAAGAGAGACTGTGGTTGGTGAAAACAGGAGATATCTGGTTAAAGAATTCATCCTTTAGAAGGTACTAATACTACCCGTAAGACTGCGTTAAAGTTATAATGAGTGCCATGATTAATCATGGAACTAAGGTGGTACCGCGATTATTCGCCCTTAGATTTTGCTAAGGGCGTATTTTATTATATGGAGGCATTATGAAAGAAAAACTAACCAACTTATTACAACAAACAACCAAACAATTAGATGAAATCAATGATGAAGTTAGCCTAAATAACCTAAGAAGTTCGATCATTGGTAAAAAGTCTGAACTTTCTAGTTTAATGGCAACACTAAGAGAATTACCAGTTGAACAAAAGAAAGAATATGGTCAACTTATCAACTCTCAAAAACAAGTCTTAGAAGACTTATTTGAAACCAAGCGAAATGAAATAAAGCAAGCGGCATTAAAAGAAAAACTTGCCAAAGAAGACATGGATGTTACCATACCTGGTATTAACTTAAGCGATGGGTCTCATCATTTATTAAATCAAGTCATTCAAGACTTTGAAACACTTTTTATTGGGCTTGGTTATGAAATTAAAGATGGTCCTGAGGTTGAAAGTGATCTTTATAATTTTGAGATGCTTAATCTTGAAAAAGGGCATCCCGCAAGGGCGATGCAAGACTCATTTTATATTAACCCAGAAACCCTACTTAGAACCCATACCTCACCCGTTCAAGCACGCACAATGCTAGAGTCAAAAGGAAAACCAATCCAAATTATTTGTCCAGGTAAGGTTTATAGAAGGGATGACGATGATCAATATCATAGTCATCAATTTATGCAAATTGAAGGGCTAGTTATTGGTAAAGACATTAACATGACCCATTTAAAAGCCACCCTTTTAGCGATTACAAAACACTTTTTTGGTGAAGACAAAGATATTAGACTTCGTCCTAGTTATTTTCCATTTACAGAGCCAAGTGTTGAAGTGGATGTTTATAACGGAGAAACCTATATTGAAATACTTGGTGCAGGCATGGTTCATCCCAACGTTTTAAAGATGGGTGGATATGACCCTAATGTCTTTAGTGGGTTTGCGTTTGGTATTGGTGTAGAGCGTGTGGCCATGTTAAAGTATGGTATTGATGACATTCGTTTGTTTTATACCAATGATATTCGATTTTTAAAACAATATAAAGGAGGGTTATAATAGTGAAAATAGCAACCAATATGTTAAAAAGATACATAGACACATTACCTTCCCATGATGAGTTATATGAACTTACGAATCAATATATTACTGAAGTGGAATCAATGACCCCTATTTTGAATATGGATAAATTGGTTGTTGGTTATGTTAAAGAGCGAAAAGATCACCCAAATAGTGATCATTTATCCTTATGTGAAGTTGATTTAGGTGATCACTCACAGCAAATTGTTTGTGGCGCGTCTAATGTTGCTGCGGGGCAATATGTTGTGGTGGCTTTAGAAGGTGCTGTTCTACCAGGTGATTTTGAAATTAAGCCGGTTTCATGGGTTGTCCGAGTGGGTGATGACGGACGCCTTTTAGGCATTGAACCGTTGAAACAAGCAGAAATGCTTCCTGAAGGGTCAAAGAAAAAACCGAAAAGGTTTTTGTGTTCGAACAAAACATATCCAAAGGCA
>CAYLVT010000046.1:0-5140 GCA_964387195.1 uncultured Acholeplasmataceae bacterium | reverse complement strand
ACCCTTGTTTTTTAAATGCTTCATATATATCAACAAGTTCCCCTGTTGATGCTTGGGTTGTTGATAAAGATACATCGGGATTTTTCACCAATATTTGATAAAATTCATCCGCTTTAATATCCACAAAATCTTCGTATTCTTTACCATCAATAATTAACTTTGAATGTACCACCACAAACGGGTGTTCTACTTTCTCATAATCAATCCCTGAGTTGCCACATACCAATATTGCTACTTTATTCATAAAAAGCCTCCTTCATATCAAGTTTCTATTGATTTTATCATAGTTCAATTAGAAATCATTAAAATAAAGATTTAAAAATGGCTAATGCGACACTTTTCACATAATAAAACAAAAAAGCGCGATAATTTGCGCTTTAATGTCCACCTATTGTGTTGAGTATGTTTAGGAGTTCACCATCTTGACCAGGTTTACCCCAGTAGTCTGGATCTCCATTATAAATCGTCATACCTAAACCACCTTGGTTGTTTAGAAGTTCATTAAGTAGTTTATGCATTGAGTGGGTAAAGATTTTAGATTGTACCAGTGCATCATTTACTTCTCTTGGTTTTTGCGGGTCTGATTGCAGGGTAGTTACAAACAAGTTATAATCCATTACTTTATAATCAATACCAGCGGTATTTAAATCATCAAGTGCATTGACAAAATCAATTGAGTCTTGTTTATACCAAACATACTCATTGCCATCATAATCCTTTGGTTCAAAGTATATCGTTAATGTCACATTAACCAACGGTTTTAAGTGCTTTTCAATGAAGGTGCTTGCAATAACATCTGACTCAAATATCAGGTCTTTATTTTTACCATATAACACATCAATCTTAGGATCAAAACTGGTCAATGGTTGCGAACCTTGAACTTCATTGATAACTAGCATTAATCGCTCAAATTCGCCTTTTTCCGTTTCCGTAGAATACCACACCAAGTCCGCTGGGATCAATAGTTTATCTTCTAAAGAACCACCTGGTTTATTCATTAAATCAATCTCATGAGCCACGGAATCAGTGATGGTAATTGAACGTGCAATGGTCTCAATATCCTGTACGGTCAATAAGTTAATATTGTCTTTAGAAATACTGTTCATTTCAAAGATTTTAAACCCCGTAAGGGTGTAATACAGTTCATCTTCACTCCAGTGAGATCTAGGATAGTCTGGTTGAACAAAATTATAAGATCGACTCT
This sequence comes from uncultured Acholeplasmataceae bacterium, assembly GCA_964387195.1. Classification (GTDB taxonomy): domain Bacteria; phylum Bacillota_I; class Bacilli_A; order Acholeplasmatales; family UBA5453; genus DUQU01. The sequence continues at coordinate 3,936 of CAYLVT010000046.1, read as the reverse complement.
CTGAGATGCTGGTTATAATCGATGAAATATTATGTTTAATGGTTTCGCTTAAGGATAAGGTTTTAGATATATCTTTAATTTCAGGATCGCCAAGTGTTGTCATATCAAAACTGTCGTTTAACATACCATAAGACATTAAGTCGTTAACCGCCGTAAACAGGTTTTTAAGTTCTTGTTCACCAGCTGCACCTTTATAGGATACATCTGTGGGTACTTCAAGTGTTATCCCTGTAGCATAATTGCTAAACATCATGTCAAGGAGTTCAGGGACAAGGTCACTTACCAATTCAGAATGACTCATCCGTTTGGCTAATTTATCGATGTTTTCTTCTTTTATTAACGCTTGAAAATCTATCGATTCGCCAAAAGCATCGTTTTCAATAACAAGCTTACCTAATAATGTAATGTATTTGATTTCTTGTTGTGTCAGTTTGGCAATGAAATCTTCTTTCGTGATCATCCCCGCAACCATCGGTTGTGATTCTAATAAGTTGTGTCCATAAGCTGCAATTAAGTTCATATTGGCGTTCAATAATTCAAATCCAAATATCACATCGACCGCTCGTTCTACCTCAGCATCAGAGAGGTTCTTTAAAGTCTCTGCGCTCATGAAATTATTGATATCATCCATGCTATTTAGATTAAAGTCTTTTAATAATAGATAGACATTTTTCATGTGTCTAAAGTCTTCAACTAAATCATCGAGTTTTGGCTTATTGATGCTACTTTGGTCAATTTCATATGTGGTGATAGTTTGTTGTAAATCATCACTGTTTAATAAGAAGTTTACACCCATTGGTAGTAAATATCTCATCCATTCAACAGAGGCTAATAAGTCAATAGAACGGGTGGCTTGTTCTTCATTTAATAAGAATAGATTTTGCTCTATTGGGCCACTAAATTCAACTTCATTAATGATTTTAGCTACATCTAATAGTTTATCAATATCTCCTCTTAAGTTGATTTTCTTTAAGTTAGATAAGGTAATATCAGTTTCATAATCAACGTCCAGTTGTTGGGTCACAATGATATCATACACATATTCTGATGCCACCAATTGGACTGATTTTAAAAGAGTGGTTTGTTTTAAGTGCTTTTGAATGTTTGAAATATCATCATCACTTAATTTATACAACAAGGTTTGATCGATTTTACCTTCACTTGCTTTCATAATAATGTCATAGATATAAGCGCCATGGTGAAGGTCATTTCTTATTTTAACGGATTCTTTCTTACCATCGACTTTAATGTCTATTTTAAAGACAAAGTCAAACATCTTTTCATCTAATTTTGATGCACCAAAGGCTTTGGATACCCACGTGTGTTTATACGCTTGAAAAAAATCATATTGTTCGAGTGCGTTTTCTGGTTGTTCACCACCGCTAGTGCTATTTTGTGCCATAATCATGTTAATTGAGTTAAACATGGAAGACAAACCTACCAATGGTATAGCCAGTAAAATAACCGCAACAACCCCTCTAGCGCCACCTATAATCGCGCCAGAAAGTTTTCTTTTCTTAACTTTACTTTTATCTGGTTTAACAATAATCCAAGCAATAAACGTGATGAATTTTAGTATCGTTACTGAAAGTACCCCATAAACAATAAATAGAATGAGAATTAAAATGAGTTTAACAATACTATAAATGAGAGCAAGTGATTCAGAGCCTGGTTGAAACATGGTTTGTTGCTGCGGAAATGTATGGCTTAGCCAGACGGGTATGGTTTCTTTTATAGAGGTCACCTGATCTTGAATTTCAGGTGGGAAAAACTGTTTCACAAAGCCAAGGTTTACATTCATTAATCCTTCTGCAATATAGGGAATTGTTATCACCGCCATAATGAGGAAAAACAATGAAAATACGAGTTGAAAGATGGATTTATGTAATCCTTTAAGTGAACCGAGTAGTGCGAATAAAACAATGATCATTAAAAATACAATACTTAAAACGTTACCTAGTTGCAATGCACTCATATGACATCCTCCTAATTGCATGATGAACCGTGTATTTAATTTTAACACAAGTACAATGAAAATAATATACAAATACTCAAACACCTTTCACACATTTTCCTTCAATTTACCTATCAACGGCACAGTAAAAACATATTTTTATTAGTTAAACAACATTTTAACTTTTATCATTATTCTTGCAATTCTTATAAACTAGGTGTAGTCTATAGGCAAGAAATGTAGTTCAGAAAAGGAGAATACATTATGAAAAAAATTGTTATTGCATTATTACTTCTTTTTTCAGTCTCATTAGTAAGCTGTAAAAAGAACGAGTTACCATCAGGTAGCGCTAATACAAGTTTTGAAAAACTAACGATTGGTGAAATATACACTAAAGAACTCATCGAAAATATGGATGAAAAAGAAACTATAACCAAAGAGCATGTCGCTGTTGATGCTGATATTAATTTCTCAGACAGCTATTTAATTAAATTTTCAAATAATAGAGTTTATAGCATAAGTAGTAAAACCTTTTTCCCTATTGATTTAACCGACTCACCTACCGTGAGTACGAACAATCAATACGTATTGGTTACTTTTGCAGAAAAGTATGAGGTTTATCACTACATAAAGGCAGAACTCCTATATAGATTTAATAAAGCGGATGCTACTTATACATTTAACTATAATAATATTTATGAAGAAAAAGATGTAGACGGTGAAACGGTAACTAAAACGTATAAGTTTTCGAATTATCAACCAATAGATGAACCCGTTGTTGTAGATGAAAATCCAATAGCAGACTTAGGCTTCCTCACCATTGGTAAGTACTCCTATAGAGATGATTCAGTTGGTGTAACCATTTTCAAGGAAAACAAGTTGTATGCACACTACTTCTTTGAGGTTGGCTACGAAAATCACTTCTATTTAGAGAATGGTAACATTTTAATCCAACACGTTCTAAGATTGCCAAACGATTCAGATGAATACACCTATATTGATTCAAACGTTAAATACAAGTTAACGCACTACCTATACGATGTTGCAAGTAAAACCGCGAAAGTTGTGAACCTAAATATTTTAATTCAGTTTCTACAATACAAGAGCGAACAATTCCCTATCAAAGTAGATAACATGATTGGTTTTAATACTATAGATTCAGCAGCTCGATTGATTGTACCTATTGATCGCATGGGATCGCTAAGTAACGGTTTAAAACTTAGAGAAGTTCAACTTGAATTTGGTCAAGTAAACGAATTGATGGCATTCAATGAAAAATCATTTGCAATAGGTATAGATTATGGATATTATTTAATTAATGATAAAAACGAATTAATTAACAGCATGACATTTAACAGAGGTGTTTATAATTCCAGATTATTTAAAAATGAAACACTACTGCTTAGAAACATAGCCACTGACGCAATTTTTATCTATAACTTGAGAACTGGTGAATTACTTCATAAAGGTTATCAGCATGTCCATGATAATGATAGTATGGTTTTCCTATTAAAAGATGACGCTTTTTATTCTTTTAATGGAGAACTTACAAAGTTAGATGGTGAATTCGGCTATACTGTCCATTCATCTATCTACACCGTTAGAGATGGTACCACATACAAACACTATTATAAAGATGGCACACATTTATTTAATACAGACACAAATGATATGACCGCTGTATCACACTATGGTCAAGGTGAGATAATTTTTATCTTAAGTTATAGTAATGAAGGTATAAAACATCACTATGTATTAAGGCTTAAAATGGATTAATAACAAACAGCGCACCGTTTAGCGGTGCGTTTTTTTATATCTAAATGCTAAAAATAAAAAAGTACCCATTAAAGGTACTTTCTACATAGTAACATCAAGGTTACCATCCCCCTGGCAATTTGCCTTCGTTTCATCTAGGAGGAACATAATTAAAGTGGTGGCTCCAACCGGAATTGAACCGGTGACACACGGATTTTCAGTCCGTT
>CAYLVT010000045.1:0-5212 GCA_964387195.1 uncultured Acholeplasmataceae bacterium | reverse complement strand
ATGGTGGTGCCGATACCGAGTTTATGAAAAACTTTATGGAATCGTATTTATACAACAAACCATTTAACGCCACACTAGAGATGTCCATTGAATCACATATTATGGCCTTTGGTGCAGAAGAATCGCGCCTTCATAATGGCAAAGTCATTGAAATAAACGAATATTATAAAAAACACGTATAGGAGGTAATATGAAAAAGAAAATCACAACGATATCTATCGTTATATTAAGCATCCTTATTTTGTTGGGGTGTACAAAAAAACCATCAAATGGGACAGACCCTAATGAAGATCCAGTAGATACCTATTATGCGCTTGTATTACCGGAAGGCATTACATCAAACCAACCCGATAATACTAAGATTAAAAAAGACACAGAAGTTACCCTAACGATTTTAATACCTAATAATCATGAAATTAAAGATTTGATGATTTATGGCATTAACTTAGCTGATGATGTAAGAGACGGAAAAATCACCTTTAAAATGACAGGTAACTTAACCGTTTTATTTGAAACAAGGGAAATTCAAGAAGAAGTCGTCTATTATGATTATGAAGTCGATATGCCTTCTTTATGGGCATTACCGCAAGCAAGCGAAGAAGAAATAGCTGTCGTAGAAGATGCCCCTGATTTATTAATATTTGGGATGGTTTTAGATACCTATAAATACTTTAACTACGAAACGATGAGCGCATTTGAATATGTAAAAGTATTTAATAATACCAACCAACCCTACAACTTAAAAAATCACCGCATCGTTTTAGCAAACCCTATGATGGGTCAAAACTACGAAGATGCCGATTCTAAACTGGGTAATGCCTCTTTAGTTACGGGTCATTTATTTAGTAGTTTTATCGATACTGATACATTCATTGAACCACTAAAGACCGCTTTAATATGGTTAAAACCTTATTATTACACGGCCGGTTCTGGAACCGATGGGTATACTAAACAGTTTTCATCAAACCTACTTCAACCAGAAGCGTATGATCAAACGATAGAAGATTTTAGAGCGTTTTGGCATTTGGATGAAACAACGCAGGTTATTAAAGCTAATAACCAGCCCTTTATCGCAAAACACCCGCTTTATTTAGATGTTGGTTTTTATCCAATCATTTCCCCTGGTGCGGGTCAACCATACTCTCATATAAATAGAGTATTACTGCGTTCCTTAGAAATTCAAAAATTTGACGATCAAGAAGGTAGTGCATCGGTTCAACTGCTCAACAACACAGCCTCTATTCCAAAGGCAATTTTAGACGATCCTGATTTATTAAGGGATTGGGCAGAACAACACAAACTCTATGATAAAGTAGCCTTTAATGTAATGGAAGTTAAAGATAACGATGAAGTTATGGATATGTATGCGGAGTTTTCAAACTCTAGAAAATACTTTAAACCCGTTATTAGAGCCAATTTTTCAGGGCTAATTGACGTTAATAAGTTAGAACCCGGACACGAAGATGGCAGTTTAAAAGTTGACTTTTTGTCAACCAGCAACCCAGGTTTAAGGGATTGGCCAAACACGCATGAAATTCAGTTTAGACCACCTAAAGTTGGTGAGCGTATCGCTCAATTGCAAGTGCCTGTAAGAGATTATGGTCGTTTAGAAAAATACATGAAGTTTGATCAGTTTGAAACCATGCGTTTTGTAAAAGAGCAAGTCATTACCTATACATGGAGAAAAGTGATGGTTAAACTCATAGAAAACCCTGATGATTATCCAGAAGGTGAATTCAAATGGCGTTTATGGGAAGTAGAAAGTGAAGGAAGGCTCTCAGGTGCAGCACCTAAAGAGATAAAGGCAATTAATTTATTAAGACCATGATTAAACTTAAAAAAGGTTTGTTGTTGGTGATGTTTGTATTACTTACGCTTTTTATCGCCTCTTGTGGGAAAAAAAGCACGTTAAAAATCATTCATCACCAAGGACAATACGGCATTGTGACAACTAAAAAAGAAGCACACTTTGAAATTAACAATCAAAGTGTTGATGCCTACCAAACAACCGACCAAGTCGTTAACTTTTTATACGAGTCTTATAACTTAGACAATACCTTTGATAACACAATTACCATTAATGGCTATACATTCCCCTTATTATCAAGTCAAAACACACAAAATGACTTTGTCTTAAACCAAATGGAAGTGATCGGTTTACTGATGAAAGAAGATGTGGTTGTGAAAATCACATCAGGTATGAATGCGTTTAATAGTTATGATAATTTTCATCTAAGAAACATCCGCTTTGTGATTGGTAATGTAGAAGTATATCCTAATGAATACCCAAAAGATGAGTATTTAAATGAAGCCTTTTTCTTTGGTAGCCCGGATTTAAAAAGTCCGTATAGGAGTAATTATAAAAACAGTGAAACCTATACGTTTAGTATTCCTAAAAGTAGTTTAAAACATTATGGTGCCCTTCTTGATTTTGAGGAAGAGACACTAAAAGTAAAGGGTATAGACAAAGCCTTAGATAATCCATCCTTTATAGCATTAGAGACAAACCTTGAATCAAAGGTTTATACTCAGAAACTACCAATTGCAGTCCGTGGTGATAACCTTGTTAGTTATAAGGTTTTGATGAATGATGTAGAAGTGAAAAAAGATCTAACCCTCCACCCAGATTCATGGGCTTCAGGAGAACATAATATTAAGGTAATCGGCTTTAATCAGTTTAACTTTAGCAAAGTATTATCTTTTAACGTTACACTTGAAGAATATGTAAAAGAAGCAAGAAGCCGTATGTTTGATTATTATGAAACCGGCTTAAATCAAACTAGACCTTCTACGCTTGAGTTAGGTGTCAAACTAGATTATGAAGATGGCATAAAATCCCCATTTTCCAAATACGCCATGCAAAACTTTAAGCTAAAAAAAGACGCTTATAGTGATTTTGTATGGGAAGGTAATGCCCCAGAAAATAGAACGCTAACTCTAGAAGTCTTTAACCATAAAAACAAGCAATATGAAGTGGTGTCTGTGAATAAAGCAAAAGACACTCCGGTTAAATTAGGGTTTAACTATGATGAGGTTGATGATTGGTTTAACAATGATTTTATGGATATAAGAATTACCTCCTTTAATCAAGAACCACTTTCTTATGATAAGTATATTTATCATATATCAGACACACAATACATTAGTGAAAAAGCCAATGGACCTAGCGGGGTTATTAAAGACGAAGCAATCAACGCCTTCCATGACATGAGAGAACATATTTTATCGGCCTATCAAGATAATCTTATTTATACCATGATTACCGGTGATATGATTCAATCGATTGTTCATGAAGGGGAATGGGAAACGTTTATGGGAGAGTTCTTTAATGGCTTAGTCTCTGAAGATAGACCAATTGGTGTTTTAACGGGTAATCATGATGTTGGGGGAACCAGTGATTATAATCCAAATGGCGGTAATGGCTTAGACGATGTGTTATCGTATGAGTCGTTTGGTCAACATTTGGGTGAGGATGTCTTTAATGGTTTTAGTTGGTATGGTGGCAATTATAGTAACAATAGAAGCCATTATGATTTAATTGATATCCACAATGAAACCTATCTTTTCCTCCATCTTGGATGGGGAAGTGATCGCTTAGGCGTTCACGTTTCAAGTCAAGATGTCAATTACGCTAAACAAGTTTTAGAACTTCATTCCGATAAAAGAGTCATTCTTCTAGCCCATGAATATTTAAATAACCGTGGTCAAAGAACCAATACCGGAAATTACTTATTTGAAGAACTGGTCATACCTTATAAAAACATTGTGATGGTTTTTAGTGGCCATATTAATGGATCCACTTATAAGATTGATCACTTAGATGATGATAACGATGGTATAGCCGATCGCAGTGTTTTACAAAGCTTAACGAACTTTCAAGAAGAAGCAAACTTAAATGGGGCTTCATTTATCAGAAAATTGGGGCTTGATTTTACAAACAATAAAATTGGTTTTGAACTGCATTCCCCTTATTATAATGATCAAGATATTTTTGTGAGAAATCATCCAGATATTGTAGCTCGTGATCGTAACTTTAGTTATGATTTTGATTTTAATCAGTTAGGGTATGGGTTAATAACATATGGCATCAAATAATATTAGAAAAAACTTTGATGGTGAGCTTGTTGATTTCGATAAAGACGATCTTTATGAAAAACTCACCTATGAAACGGCGTCTATCGCAAGAAGATTAGCGGCCTATTTAATTGATGCGCTAATTATTATTGCGTTTGTATACTTAATTAGCATTTTTCTCTTTAAAGAAATAGATGCGTTTATTGAAACACTTGGGGCTAATGAGCAAGATTTTAATGACTTAATGAAATATGAAACCTTTGTGCAATTGTTTTATAAATTATTATTAAATATCTTTCTAGCTTGGACAGCCGTTAGATTAATTTATTTTACTTTAACACCTGCCATCTTAGGCGATGGTAGAACAATAGGTAGACTTGTGGCAGGGATTGGGGTAGTTGATATAAATACACTCAATGAAATATCACCCTCAAGACTTATGTTAAGGGAAGCGGTTGGAAGAATACTTATTGAAACGTTTTTAATTATTCCAGGCATCGCTTCTATGATTATCCCTTTATTTAGGGACGATTCAAGAACAATCAGAGATTTAATAGCGAAAACGGTCGTTATTAAACTTGATTTATACAATCTTCATTAATTCATATATTTTGTAAAGGAGAGGAGTACAATATGAAGAAAAGATTTTTGTTAGTAGTTGCATTACTGTTAGTTGGTGGACTCTTTTTAGCAGCATGTAAACCGAGTAAACCAGCGGAGGAAACGTTCGCATTGACATTACCTGAAGGCGTAGTGTCTAATCAAGAAGACAATGCGAAAGTTGTAAAAGACACGAATGTTGTGATTACGATCACAGTACCATCTGGAAAAGAACTCGATTCTCTTAAGGTGGATGGCGTAGAGAAAAAAGGTGATGTTGTCAGCAACAAATTATCTTTTAAGATGACTAAAGATATTACCGTTACTGTGGCATTTAAAGATATAAGTACGGATACGGATGTATTTTATTCGCTCACACTGCCAGAAGGGGTAACGTCTGATCAAAGTGACAACACAAAGATTAAAGAAGATACGGATGTTATCTTAACGGTTAGTGTACCTAGTGATAAAGAAATCGATACGTTTACGATAGATGACATCGATAAAAAAGCGGATTTAGTTGACAATAAAATCACTG
>CAYLVT010000044.1:0-5214 GCA_964387195.1 uncultured Acholeplasmataceae bacterium | reverse complement strand
TTATATCCAACTGGCTGTCTTAGATGCTTCTTGGGTTAATGCAACGCGCATTCTTCCATAAAAACAAGTATTTTAAAAATTAAGTTTAAAATAATACCCAAAAGAATAGATAGGGTAGCGCATGCTGCCCTATCCTTATGGGTATGAATAGAGATACACTAGTTAAATATGCGTGTAAAAATGTTATAATAAAAGGGGTAGAGTCATGAAGATTACAGTGGGCTTATTTGATTCGGGACTTGGGGGTCTTACAATATTAAAGCACCTTCAACGTATTTATCCACAAGTCGATTTTATTTATGTAGCCGATTACGCTTATAACCCTTATGGAATTAAAGATTTTAAAGTGATTGAAAAAAGGGTACAAACAATCACAACATTTCTTGAAAAAGAGTGTGACATTATCATTATTGCTTGTAATACGGCATCGATTCACATCGATAGTATTGTTTCAAAAAAACCACTTTATGGTGTCATTATCCCTACCGCTGAATATGCGATTAAGAAGTCTAGTGGTCATATTGGAGTTTTTGCAACCAATAAGACCATAGAAGATGGCATCTATCAAAGACTGATTTTAGCATCGGGTTTAAAAGTAACCGCCGTTAAAGCCAGTGAGTTTGTTGAAATTATTGAATCAAACAAAATCGATGATGCTAAATCTATTAAAGTGTATAAAGAAAAACTAGCTAGACTAAAAGAAGTGGATACCATTATTTTGGGTTGTACACACTTTAAGTTAATCGAAGATTGGTTAAAGGAAATCGATCCTAAAAAGCTATATCTTACAAGCAATACACCAATAGAAAACTTATTAAACCCATACATTAAACCAAGCACTAATTTGGGAAAAACTAAGATTTATTTAACAAAATCAAATCAACATTTTAATCTAATGGTGAATCAACTACACGTATTATATCAATCTATTGAAATTGTTCAATTAACATAGTGGAATTGAGGATAGTGATTTGAAAAAAAGAATATTTAATTCAATCATCATAATGTTGCTACTCTCTATGATATTAGTTTTTTCATCATGCAAGAAACAACCTACCATTGATCCTATAGACACAAGTGTTTTTCCAAACACTTTTTTAAGTGTGTTTGAAGGTAGAGAACTTTATGTCACTTCCTTTGGTCAATCCATTGATATAGAAGATTTAACAAGACAACTTGATGCCTTAGAAATAACTTATCACCGTAATAACTATTTAGAAGTCAATGATATTTCTAAAGATGCGGTATTGATTTTAGCGATAGGATGTAGTATAAAAGGTCTTCAAGAAGCGGGAACAAGCGTTGGAGCTGAATCGGAAAGAGCTCAAGAGATTATTAATCAAAAGGAAGCTAAAAACTTAACCGTTATCGCCTTTCATATTGGTGGTGTTGAAAGAAGGGGTAACACAAGTGATGGTTTAATTAATACCATTATGAGTAACACCGATTTTAACATTGTTTATAAACAAGGGGATTATGATGGGTTTATTTCTAAAATTTCATCAAAACAAAACATTCCGATGTATAGTTATGAATTTCCTAGTCAATTACTCTCAACCATTAAAAAACTATCAATAGGTGATGAGTCATGATTGAAATTGTCTCACTAGGGTTTATTTTATTATATCTTGGGTATTTATTTTTTGAAAAGTATTATCATAAAAGACTTAGAAGTAAACTCAAACATGTCATTCATGTAAATGGCATTCGTGGTAAATCCACAACATGCCGTTTAATTGATGCAGGTTTAAGAGAGGCGGGTTATAAAGTTTTTACAAAAACAACCGGCACCATACCTTCAATCATCAATGTTTCTAATGAAGTCAAACCACTAACAAGATTTGGTAGAGCAAACATTATTGAACAATATAAGATACTTCGAAAAGCGGTCAAGGAAAAAGCGGATATATTAGTTATTGAGTGCATGGCTATAACCCCTGAACTGCAAAACTTAAGTAACCGAATTTTAGATAGTGATATTACAATTATCACCAATATATATCACGACCATGTTGATGTGATGGGTTCAACACTAGATGACATTGCAAAGTCCTTATCTAAAAGTACACCGATAAAGGGTAGCCTCATTTTACCAACAAATACCTATTCTATCTTTGAAGAAAAAGCGTATGCAAACCAAACCACGATCCACTATACAAACGCCTATAAAGGCAAAGACTTATTTAACACGTTTAAAGAAAATATAGAGATTGCATTAAAGGTGGCTGAAGTATTGAATATAGATGAAAATGTCTTTTTAAAGGGATTTTCTAACTATCATCCAGACAAAGGGGCCTTTTCCATCTATAAGTTAGATGAGACCATATTCTTTAATGGTTTTTCAATTAATGATCCAGATTCGATAAAAAGAGTCTATCAGCAAATGCAAGAAACATATCAAGGACAGCCCTTTTCTATTTTAATTAATTTTAGAGATGACAGACATTCAAGAACACATCAACATATCGAACTATTAAAAACACTTCAATTTGAAACACTCTATATTATGGGAAACAATACCAGTTATGTAAAAAACAAACTAAAACGTGCAAACATTGATGCACAAATCTATCATAAAAAACACCCTATTAAAGAGAAGTTTTTATTTGGGATGGGCAATTATAAAAATACCGATTCGATCGTAGAGATGTATAAGCAAGGAGAGCAAATACTACCATGGAAATCATTATCATAGGTATTATAGTAAGTATTATCTTTTATGAACTAACAGGACTTTCTCCGGGGGGCATTATTGTTCCTGGTCTTTTGGTGTTATACATTAACCAAATTGATCGCGTTATTTATACAGTGATTATTAGTATTATTACCGTTTATGCGGTGAGATTGTTATCAAAACACGTATTGATCTATGGCAAAAGAAGGTTTGCGGTAATGATTTTGGTAAGTATATTAATGCACTTACTAACCGCTTTACTTTTAAAATCACTATCCATTAGCATGTTAAACATTTCGATTATCGGTATTACAATAAGCGGATTAATCGCAAATGAAATGTATAAACAATCCATTAAAAAAACCATACCTTCAATGATTATTGTTGTCGTGTTTTTACAAATGATGGTACTTATTTTTAAAGGGTTAGGCTTATGAGTGGTAGACAAATTATGCTAAGCTTATGGGCAGCAATGTCGATAGTTGCTTTAATGCTTACAAAAACCAATACCTATATCGGTCCATCTAAGTACTATCATGAAAAGAAAGAAGCCTCACTTTTAACAAAACAAGCCTTTGAAGAAATCAAAGCTTATAAACTTTCTTTAGGAATTCCAAATGCTTCTGAAGATATTTATGATACCGGCTTAATTGGTGAAAGATACACACCTATTACCACAACACTTGGGATCTTAGAATCGAAAAGAACCTCTGTTAACCCAAACTTTGCAGCGGTGATTATTGATATGTTTGAAAAAGCCAATATTAAAAAGGGTGATGAGGTCGTTATCACGTTTTCTGGGTCGTTTCCAGCCTTAAATATTGCCGTAATGTCAGCTATTGAAATTTTAGAACTCAAACCCCTGATTATGGCTTCCATAGGCAGTTCAAGTTATGGAGCCAATCTGACCAATTTTACCTATATCCATATGAGTAATTATCTTTATAATCAAAATGTGTTCTCACATAAAATTGACTATGTATCCTTAGGTGGTGCCAATGATACAGGCAATGAATTTGAAGATAATATTAAACAAGATTTATTGAACTATGTTAAATCAGAGGAAATAAAGATTATCAATATCGACACTTTTAAAGAAAACATTGACTATAGAATGTCTTTAATTAATCAACATGTACCTTCCTATAAAATGCTTATTAATGTCGGTGGCAATTTAATTTCACTTGGTCAAAATGAATCGAGTTTTTATCAAAAAAACGGTTTAATAACACCAAGCATTACCAATATCTTTCAAGAAAATAAAGATAAAGGTCTTATTCAAAAAACACTTGAAAAAAGATTACCTGTTATTCAACTTTTAAACATTAAAAGTTTAGCGTATAAATATGGCATACCTATTGATGCAAAGGATGAAGTTGAAATCGGGAAAGGTGATGTTTATTTTGAACAAAAAGTGGATTTATTGATTCCGGTTGCTAGTGTAATCTTAACGTCACTTATCATTGTGTTTTATACGTATTACTATAAAAAAGAAGGTGTAAATAATGGATAGAATCTATTTTGTAGAAGACGATAATTTAATTTATGATCTCATCCAAGCAACCCTGCAAGTTGCGGGTTATGAAGCCATTGGATTTAAAAACCCTATTCCCCTTTTAAAAGCCATAGATGAACAAACACCAGACCTACTCATCCTTGATTTAATGTTACCAGAGATGAGTGGGTATGATGTATTAACAATTCTAGATGAAAAAGGCTATTTAAAGACCTTTCCGGTTATTATTTTATCTGCAAAATCAACGGAGTTAGATAAAGTAAAAGGGCTTGATTTAGGGGCATCTGATTATATGACAAAACCCTTTGGTGTGCTTGAGTTTTTATCTAGAATTAAAGCGATGCTTAGAAGACATGAAAGACCAAGTAAAGTAGATACGCTTACGTGTGGTGAGTTAACATTGCACATTACTACACACACCTTTACAATTAATGAAGTTGTCGTTGATTTAACGGTCAAAGAATTTGAAATTCTGCAGCTGATGATGGAAACGCCAAACATAGTGATTACGAGGGAACAGTTTTTAAATATCATATGGGGTTATAAAAATGAAGTAGAAACCAGAGCCCTTGATATGCATATTAATAAGCTACGTACCAAAATCGCTCAACACACAAACCAAACATATATCGAAACCATTAGAGGAGTCGGCTATATTTTAAAGGAATAATGTTATGAGAAATGAAATCGTCAGAAAAAACTTAATCATTACCATTGTGATATTGATTTCATTTTTCATGATAAGTGTCTATATTTCTTCTTATTTTAATAAGAAAACGATGGAACGACAGCTCATCAACACATCGATGGTTATTAAGGAACAACTTTACGAAACAACCAACGAAGAAGAAGTGAAAAAGGTTGTGAATTTATATACCAATCAACAATCATGGATTGAAGTAATCATTACCAATTCTTTAGGCAATATCATTTATCATAGTGCCTCTGACGAGCTTTATCAGTCATTACCTGATAAAGACATCCAAAGATTAAATGATCCTAATGATATTCGAAAAACCTATCA
>CAYLVT010000043.1:0-5546 GCA_964387195.1 uncultured Acholeplasmataceae bacterium | reverse complement strand
CCTTATTTTAACATAAATGAAGTATTTGGATTGAACTATAATACTTAACATGGTAAACTATTAACTATGTTAATTAATTAAAAAGGAGTAGATTATGTATAAAGCATTGGCAGAAGAATTTTTAAAAACGATTAGTGTACCTGGTAAGTTAAAACACCAAAGAGGGAGTATGAAAAGCGATAACTTTATTTTGTTTTTTATTGCGACCAAAGAAACGGTATTACCTAAAGAGATTAGTGAAGAACTCTCGATTACTCAAGCTAGGGTAACAAAAGTCTTAAATACCCTAGCTAGTGATGGGTTTATCACAAGAGAAACCGATCCCTTAGATAGAAGAAGAGTCATTGTTAAAATTACCGATAAAGGTAGAGAAAAAGGGCAAAAAGAGCGGGAAATCTTTATAAATAAAGCCGCAAAACTCTTTGAGTCTTTAGGGGAAGAAGATGCAAGACAATATGTTAGAATTATGGGTAAAATTGCCCAACTGCATAAAAACATGTGAGGTAGAAAATGATAAAGTTATTTAAGTATTTTAGAAAAAGAGATGTCTTAATGATTATCCTGAGTTTGTTGTTTATTGTCTTAAGTGTATTCTTGGATTTAAAAATCCCTGAATACATGTCTATTGTTACAAGACTTGTACAAACAGAAGGCTCAAAAATTAGTGACATATGGCTAAATGGTGGCTTTATGCTACTTAGTGCTTTGGGTAGTTTATTAGCTACGGTTATTGTGAGTTTCTTTGCGGCAAAGGTTGGTTCAAGTATCGCAAAAAACTTAAGAAGTGAACTTTTTAATAAAGTAGATTCATTTTCTATGGCAGAGATTAACTCCTTTTCAACCCCAAGTTTAATTACAAGAAGTACCAATGATGTGACCCAAGTTCAAATGGTTACTACTTTAGGTATTATGATGCTATTAAAGGCACCCATTATGGCGGTATGGGCTTTAATTAAGATTGCCAATAAAGGGTTTGAATGGACGATGGCTACGTTTATTGCGGTCATTATCTTAAGTGTAATTATGGGGCTTATTTTGTTATTTGTGATTCCAAAGTTTAAAAAAATGCAAATACTTACCGATGATTTAAACAAAGTCACAAGAGAACATTTAAGTGGATTATCTGTTGTTAGGGCGTATAACGCTGAGAGTTATCAACAAGCGAAGCTTGAACATGTCAATACTAATCTTACTAAGACAAAACTCTACACCTCAAGAACCATGTCAACCATCCAGCCAACCATGATGTTTATGATGAGTGGTTTAAGTTTAGCTATCTACTGGATTGGGGCCTTTTTGATTTCAAATGCCTTACCTCTAGATAGACTTACCTTATTTTCAAATATGGTAGTCTTTTCATCGTATTCCATTCAAGTATTGATGTCTTTTATGATGATAACGATGCTGTTTGTCTTACTTCCTAGAGCGCAAGTAAGTGCTAAAAGGATTAATGAGGTCTTAGATACTTATCCTACCATCTTAGATGGTGATATTAATTCTAATCCATTTGAAGGAACCATTGAGTTTAAGCATGTGAGTTTTAAATACCCCGATGCGGAAGAATGCGTATTAAAAGATATCAGCTTTAAAATAGAAAAAGGCCAAACCGCTGCGTTTATAGGCTCTACAGGTAGTGGTAAATCAACTATCTTAAACTTAGTCTTACGCTTTTACGATGTCACTGAGGGAGAGATCTTAGTTGATGGTATCAATGTTAAAGATTATGAACTACATACCCTTTATGAGCGTCTTGGTTATATCCCTCAAAATGCCGTGATGTTTGATGGAAGTGTTTTAAGTAATGTAGCGTTTGGGCAAAAAGAAGAGGCTATTAATCAAGAAAAGGTTAAAGAAGCCATAAACATTGCCCAAAGTGAAGACTTTGTACTAAATATGAATGATACCTATCATGGTGCTATTTCAAGAGGTGGAACAAACCTCTCTGGTGGTCAAAAACAAAGACTTTCCATTGCGCGAGCGATTTATAAAGAGCCAAGCATTTATTTGTTTGATGATTCATTTTCTGCACTGGATTATAAGACAGACCGCATGCTTAGAACTACTTTAAAGAGGCATGAAAATAAAACAAACTTAATCGTTGCCCAGCGTGTAGGTACCATCTTAGATAGTGATCAAATTATTGTCTTAGATAGCGGACGTATTGTAGGTATAGGTAAACATGATGAACTGATGAAAACATCATCAGTGTATCAAGAGATTGCCTATTCTCAACTAAGTCGGGAGGAATTATAATGCACGGACCAATGAATAAAAGAGTTCAACAAACCTTCAAAACTAAATCGTTTAAAAAATCATGGATGAAGCTACTTAACTATAGTAAGAAGCATATCTTATTTTTAAGCATTTCATTGATTTTAGTAATTGGGGCAACCATTTTACAAATCATTGGGCCTGATTATTTAAAACAACTAACCGATGAAATCACAAAAGGTGTGCCAAGAATGATAAATGGGCTTCCGGTTTATGGAGAAATTGATTTAAATGTCGTGATTAATATCGCCACAATTTTAGCGCTATTTTATGGTTTAATGTATTTATTTAGATTAATCGCAAGTTTTATCCTAGCTACCGTTACACAGCGCATTTCAAGGCAAATGCGCAGTGATATTTCAAACAAAATAAACACACTTCCTCTAGGTTATTTTCAAAAGACAAGTTATGGGGATATTTTAAGTAGAGTGACAAACGATATTGATACCATTGGTCATACACTTAACCAAAGTATTGATACACTCATCATTGCGATTACGATGTTTATCGGTAGTATTATTATGATGTTTTATACAAACTACATTATGGCCATAACCGCAATCGGTGCCAGTTTATTTGGCTTTATCTTTATGATCTTTATTATTAAAAACTCACAAAAGTTCTTCAAACGTCAAGCGAAAGAATTAGGCCACATCAATGGCTACATTGAAGAAGCCTACTCTGGTCATCATGTCATTAAAGCGTACAATGCCGGTGAATATACAAAAACAACTTTTGAATCCATTAATGAAAAAATGTATGACAGTGGGTGGAAGAGTCAATTCTTTTCAGGACTAATGATGCCTTTAATGGGCTTTATTGGCAATATAGGGTATGTTGCGGTAAGTATCGTTGGCGCAACACTTGCGGCACAAAACAAGATCAGTTTTGGTGTGATTGTTGCTTTTATGATCTATGTTCGCTTATTTACCCAACCACTTTCTCAGTTTGCCCAAGCGGCTAACACCTTACAACGTACCGCCGCATCAGCCGAGCGAATCTTTGAATTTTTAGAAGAAGTTCCGATGTCTAGTGAAGCGGATAAACCGCTTCATTTACCAATGATTAAAGGTGATGTTGAGTTTAGAAATGTTAAGTTTAGCTACATAGAAGGTATCCCTGTGATTCATAATTTTAGTGCAAGTATAAAAAGTGGGCAAAAAATAGCCATTGTCGGTCCTACTGGGGCTGGTAAAACAACGCTTGTTAACTTACTCATGCGTTTTTATGAACTGGATGAAGGGGCCATACTTATTGATGGTGTTGATATCTCTACACTACAACGAAAAGCGGTCCACGAAGCGTTTTCCATGGTCTTACAAGATACATGGTTATTTGAAGGCAGTATTAAAGAAAACATTAAATATTCTAAAGAAAACGTATCCGATGAAGCTATCATTGATGCGTGTAAGGCAGTCAACTTAGATCACTTTATACGCACCCTTCCAGATGGCTATAATACCATCTTAAATGAAAACATGAGTCTATCTGAAGGGCAAAAACAACTCTTAACCATCGCCCGTGCGATTGTTAAAGATGCCCCCCTACTCATCTTAGATGAAGCCACAAGTTCAGTCGATACTAGAACAGAAAAATTGGTTCAAGAAGCGATGGATATCTTAATGAAAGGCAGAACAAGCTTTGTAATAGCGCACCGCTTATCTACGATTAAAAATGCGGATTTGATTTTGGTTATTAAAGAGGGCGACATTATTGAAAGTGGAAATCATGAAACACTACTTTCCATGAACGGTTATTATAAAGAACTCTACCAAAGTCAATTTGAGTTATAAGGATAACTTAAGTAGATGTAATCGGCGTATTTCATTGATAATACGCACTAAATATGATAATATAGGCATGTATAAACTTTTGAAAGAAGGCTTGAATAATGATTAGAAAAACAAAAATAGTCTGTACCATCGGTCCAGCCACCTCGACTCCTGAAGCGATTGAAAAACTGATACTTGCCGGCATGAATGTCGCAAGACTCAACTTTTCACATGGCAATCATGAATCGCATGAAGCTGTTATTAAAATGATCCGTGAAACCTCTAAGAAACTCGGTAAACACGTCGGTATTCTTGCGGATACAAAGGGTCCAGAAATACGTACGGGTGAATTTGAAAATGGCGGTGTGACGTATAAACGTGGTGAAAAGATAAAAATATTTAGAAAAAGTGTTATTGGTACAAAAGAAGGGTTTCATATTACCACCCCTGAGTTGTATGATGATATGAATATTAATGACTTTTTATTAATTGATGATGGAAAAATGCGTTTAAATGTCATTGATAAAGAAACCGATTATTTATTAGTAGAAGTCATGAATACCGGTATGATTAAAAACAGAAAAGGCGTCAACACCCCTGGTGTTCACGTCAGCATGCCTTTTATCTCTAAAAAAGACTCCGCAGACTTAGCTTTCTCTGTGAAAATGGATGTGGATATGATCGCACTATCTTTTGTAAGAAACCCATCCGATGTATTATCAATTAGAAGTATTTTAAACTTCTTAGATGGTGGCAATATCGAACTTATTGCAAAGATTGAATCTCAAGAAGCGATGGATGGCCTAAATGAGATCTTAGATGTCTCTGATGGCATCATGGTTGCCCGTGGGGATTTGGGTGTTGAAGTGTCTACCCAAATGGTGCCACTGTATCAAAAGAAAATGATTCAAAAAGCCAATGAAAAAGGCAAACCCGTCATTACGGCTACGCATATGTTAGAATCGATGATGTCAACCCCAAGACCAACCCGCGCAGAGGCAAGCGACGTTGCCAATGCAGTCTTAGATGGTAGTGATGCGATTATGTTATCGGGTGAAACCGCATCGGGTGAATACCCAACCGAATCGGTTGAGACGATGAGTATTATCGCACAAGCGATTGAACCCTCTATTGATTATGAATCCCTTTTATTAAAAGCGATTCACTCCTCACAAGGTAGTGTCAACGATGCGATTGGGATGAGTGTCTCACAAATTACCCTAACCCTACCTGAAGTTCAAGCGGTATTTGCTTTTACAGAAACCGGTGGAACGCCAAAACGGTTGTGTAAGTTTAGACCAAGTGTCCCAATTATCGCCATAACTAACCGCAAAAAAACCTGTACCAAACTTTCCTATTACTGGGGAGTACATACCGTATATAGAGAAGACTACACCGACTTTTTATCCTATGATAGAGTCGCAAACGATGTTGCCAAAGAACTAGGTATGCAAGTAGGCGATAAAATCAAAGGTAAAGTTGTGGTTATTGCTGATTACGGTG
>CAYLVT010000042.1:0-5604 GCA_964387195.1 uncultured Acholeplasmataceae bacterium | reverse complement strand
GCCACCGCTCTAGTAAGGCTTGTTACATACGCTTTTGATGCGTAATAGGTTGCGGCACCAGCACCAGGGATAAACCCTGCAATTGAACTAATATTAATAATTCTACCCTTCTTTTTTTTAACAAATAATTTATAAAAATGCTTCATGATGTGTTGTAGGGCAATAATATTTAAGTTAATCATATTAAGTTCATCTTCAATGCTTGCTTGATGAAAATCCTCACTTAAGCCATGACCTGCGTTATTAATCACTAACTCAACGTCATAATTACTCGCATACTCATAAAGCTTTTGTCTGGCTTCTTCTTTTGTAACATCACAAATAAAGATTTGCGCCTTTACTTTGTATTTTTCTTGAATGTCTTTTTGGGCACTTGCAAGTGTCTCTAGCGTTCTTCCTACTAAAATAAGATCATAGCCTAAATCAGCTAATCGTTTAGAAAAGGATAACCCAATCCCACTTGCCCCACCGGTCACTAACGCAATCATTTAATAACCTCTTCGATTAAAATAACTTCCTTTTTATGTTTACCGATAATAATCGCTTTTTCTAATATTTCAAGGGCTTGCTTAACGCCTTTATCGTTGGCATGAAGTTCACATATCGTATCACCAATATTGACATGATCGCCCACCTTTTTCTTAAAAGACAAGCCAACACTAAAATCAATCACATCTTCCTTAGTTTCTCTACCCGCACCAAGCAACATCGCGCTAATACCAATTTTTTCGGTATCCATCCATTCAATAAACCCTTCTTTACTTGATTTAAAGGCAATAACTTGTTTTGCTTTAGGGAAGTTTTCATAATCTCTAATCCAACGACTATCGCCGCCTTGGTGTTCGACAAGTTCAATGAATTTATTAAGCGCTTCTTTGTTTTCAATTTTTTCCTTAAGTAACTTACGTGCTTCAAGACCACTAGAAATCCCACTGGCTTCTAATAATAAAGCCCCAATTTCAAAGGTCACTTCTAATAAATCTTTAGGTCCTTTATTATTAAGAGTATCAATCGCTTCTTTAATTTCTAAAGTATTTCCAATATTGTAACCAAGTGGTTCATCCATATTGGTTAAGACCGCATAGACTGTTTTACCGGCAAGTGAACCAATGTTTACCATTAACCGAGCTAACTTTCTAGCCTCATCTATGGTAGTCATAAAAGCACCACTGCCTACCTTTACATCCAAACAAATGACATCGGAACCACTGGCTAACTTTTTAGACATAATACTTGAAGCGATTAAGGGAATTGATGGGACAGTACCTGTCACATCTCTTAAAGCGTAAAGGAGTTTATCAGCGGGTGTGATGTCTTTTGATTGACCAATTACAGCTAAACCAATGTCATTGACTTGGCTGATAAAGTCTTTCTCACTCATTTCAATTTGATAGCCTTTAATGCTTTCAAGTTTATCAAGTGTACCACCTGTATGACCTAAGCCTCGACCACTCATTTTCGCAAATTTCGCGCCACAAGCCGCCATTAAAGGGGCTAAGACTAAGGTTACTTTATCGCCAACACCACCGGTTGAATGTTTATCAACTTTAATGCCTTTAATCGCGCTTAAATCAAACGAATCGCCACTATCTTTCATCGCCATCGCTAAGTATGTAGATTCTTCATCGCTCATGCCATTAAAATAAATCGCCATTAAAAGGCTACTCATTTGATAATCCGGTATCAAGCCATCGGTATAACCTTTCACAATAAAGTCAATTTCTTGTTTGGAAAGTTCATAGTTATCTCTTTTTTTAATAATTAAATCCAACATTCTCATCGTATCACGTCCTTTATACAAATATTATATCATAACTATGTTATAATAATGAGCGGTGATATAAAAATGAAACTAACATTAATTAGACACGGTCAGACTGATGTTAACTTACAAAAAAAAGTCCAAGGGTGGACAAATCATCCCCTAAATGAAACAGGCATCAAACAAGCCTTGAGAATCCGTTCATTTTATGAAATGGTTCATAAGCGGTTTGATGTGGTGATCTCAAGCCCCTTAAAACGAGCGTATGATACCGCAAAGTACGCGCTTGGTTATAAAAAAGATTTAGATATTTTGATTGATTATCATTTTATTGAACGTGACTTTGGGGTTTTTGAAGATCGAAACGTCGATGAAGTGATGCCGATTATCTTAGAGAAAAACTTCACATATAAAGGCTATGAAGATGATAAAATGTTACTAAAACGCATTGAAAATGGTTTAATCAGTCTTTATGAAAAATACGAAAATAAAGACGTTGTGATTTTTTGTCATAGTCATGTGATTAAGTCTTTTTTAATCCTTTCAGATAAAAAATACAACTTTAAAACACTTCTAGATAACGCCTCTATTCACACCTTAAGTTATGATGGTAATAGACTAAAAGTATTGGAATTTAATAGAACCGTTTAAAAAAGGAAACCTCACAGGTTTCCTTTTGTATACGTAATAATCGTTTGATTAATTAATTCTTTTACGTGATCTCCAAGTTCTACAGTCGTCATTTCATTATAAACACTTGGTTCAATCATAGGTAATATGATGACTTGTAGTTTACTACACTTAAAGGGAGCATTTTTTTGAATATGTCTTGCGCCAATGATGGCAACCGGTAGTATGGGTACTTGTGGTTTTGTTGCGAGTCTATAAGCGCCTGGCTTTACTTCTTCCATGAGGGTTGTTTCTCTTGATTTAATCCCACCTTCTGGGAAAATAGCCATCGATAAACCAGCTTCAACATTTTTAATACCTACTAAGATTTCTTTGATGGCTTCTCGGTCGTTATCACGGTTAATATTTATACACCCAAAACTGCGTAACCAGTGTTTGATAATCGGTATAGTAAAGACACCACTCTTTGCGGCAAAGCCCATTGGTCTTCTAATACTTGATACCAATGTAAAGGGGTCTGTGTTACTTTTATGGTTTGCATAAATGACAAAATTAGAGTTTGGAATATTTTCTTTACCGATGACTTTTGTAATTCGCATACGTAGTATCATTCTTGTAAAATCGGATAAGTGTCTAATATAGAAGTGTTTAATCTTACCATCTACCTTACCAATTTTAGAAAAAGGAATCCCTATAATGATACTTAAGATAACCAATAATAACGCAGCTATAATGCTTATAAGTAACCACAGTGGCATAAACCATAACGGTAAAGGAACCAAGATACTTAAGAGTGTGGTAAGTCCAATAATAACGAAGTAAAATAAAAAGATAATCATTTCTCATACACCATAAAGGATAAATCTTTATGTTCTCCTTTGGTTTCTTTTATAATGTGATACGCCTTAAGATCAAACTTAGGAAAGTATTTATTTCCCTCATAAGGCTTTAATATCCAAGTGATATACAATCTATTTGCATAGGGAAGTGATAATTCATAGATCTTTGATCCCCCAATGACCCAGAGTTCTTCTTGATAGTTTTTTAAAAACACATCAATGTCTCTTACGATATGACTGCCTTGATAAGCGCTATCTAAGGAAGCGATATAATACTCGTTAAAGGGAAAAGGGTTCTTTTTATAATACCCTTTTAACGATTCATACGTTTTATCGCCCATTAATACCGTTTTACCACGAACCATTTGTTTAAAATAGTTAATATCTTCTACATACCGCCAAGGGAGTTTATCATCGTTTCCTATGAGCCAGTTTACATCCATAGCCCATATTAAATTGATCATACCGCAACAACCCCTGTAATACGTTTATGGGGGTTATAGTTTTCCAGTTTAAAATCCTCATAGGTAAAGTCTAAAATATTCTTAATGTCTTTATTTAAAGTCATAATAGGTAGTTTTCTAGGTTCTCTTGATAATTGTAAGTGAATTTGTTCAAAGTGATTATCATAAATATGGGCATCACCTAGTGTATGGACAAATTCACCCACTTTAAGGTTGGTTACTTGGGCTACCATCATCAATAATAGTGAATAACTTGCAATATTAAAAGGCACCCCTAAAAAGATATCGGCACTGCGCTGGTAGAGTTGTAAACTAAGTGTGCCATCATTGACATAAAAATGAAACATCATATGACAAGGCGGTAGTGCCATATGAGGCAGTTCTGGTGGGTTCCAAGAATTGACGATTAAGCGTCTTGAGTGGGGGTTTGATTTGATTTGTTCAATCACGTCTAGTAATTGATCTACCCCACCAAAATTACGCCATTGTTTTCCATAAACAGGGCCTAAATTCCCATGTTTTTTCGCAAACTCGTCATCGGTTTTAATCTTTAAAACATACTCTTCTAAAGACTCACCACGGTAATCCCTGCTTGCTTTAAACCACTCATACGGCCATTCATTCCAAATTCTAACATCATTATCGACTAAATATTTAATATTGGTATCGCCCTTGATAAACCAAAGGAGTTCATGAATCACCGCTTTTAAAAATACCCTTTTTGTTGTTAGTAAAGGGAAACCCTCACTTAAATCAAAGCGCATTTGATAACCAAAGACACTTTTTGTTCCTACGCCAGTACGATCGCTTTTTTCCTTGCCGTGTTCTAAGACATGTCGGCATAAATCTAGATATTGTTTCATTTCGCTAACTCATATAAACTTTCTGCATAGATTGCGGTTGCTTTAAGTAAGTCATCAATATCAATGGATTCATTTCTTTGATGAATTAAACTTTCTGTATTGGGAAAATGGGGGCCAAATGCAACACTATTTTCCATCGCCCTTGCATACGTACCGCCGCCTGTAGTTAAGGGTTTTGCTTGTTGATTTGTGTGTTTATTATAAACCCCTAATAGTGTTTGAACTAAGGTCGATTTTGGATCGATATACAATCTTTTTTGATGCGATTTAATCTCTACTTTATGACCTTGTGCTTTAAAGACACTTTCTAATTTTTGAACGAATATAGAAGGGTCCACATTATTAGGATAACGTGGGTTTAATGTGATGGTGTATTTGCCATCTTTATAATCAAATACCCCCGCATTAATGGTTACATCTCCTGTTTCTTCATCGTGATAATCAACACCGATTTTTCGTCCAAAAGGATCGTCTAGTAAATACATGTTAATTAAGTCAATGAAGGCGTTAGTTAACTTGATTTCATTAAAGAATTTAACCATTAAAAAGGCCGCATTGATGCCTAATTCTGGTGTTGAGCCGTGCGCACTTTTACCATCGATGGATAGGCGGAGCCCATATTCTGTAATAAAGGCTTCTCCGGTTAGATTATTTTCTTTTAAATACTCATGAAAGGCTTGCTTATGGGCAGTATCAGAAATAATCGCAACACAATGATCAGGTACCATATTATCAACCAAACCTGCTTTAAACTCAAGTAAATTAGCATCCTGTGTTTCATTTTCAATGGAAACCCTTAAAATGCCTTTTTCGGCATACGTTAGTGGGAAATCCGCATCCGGTATAAAGCCATAAACGGGTTGTTCAGGAAATAATTTAAAATAATATCTTACCCCTCGCCAAGCCGTTTCTTCATCGGTTCCTAAGATCAGTTTAATCCGCCTTTTTAGTGGTAGATTTAATTCTTTTAAAATCTTCATCGCATAGTATGCCGCCATCGTAGGTCCCTTATCATCCATCGCACCTCTTGCGACGATTTTATTATC
>CAYLVT010000041.1:0-5628 GCA_964387195.1 uncultured Acholeplasmataceae bacterium | reverse complement strand
TTACGTTTTCTTGCTCCTTTGCTCTTGGATGTGCTTTTAAATAGGATTCTTTTAAGTGGGTCTTAGAAATATGGGTATAGATTTGAGTCGTTGAAATATCTTCATGACCTAATAATTCTTGTAAGGTCCGTAAATCAACACCACTTTCTAGTAAATGTGTGGCAAAAGAATGCCTTAAGGTATGAGGACTCACTTCCTTAGAAATATGGGCATCACTTGCCAACTTTTTTAGTATTTTAAAAAAACCTTGCCGTGAGAGTGGGTTGCCGTATTGATTTAAAAATAATACATTATTTTCTACCTTTACTAAATGAATTCGACCCTCGGCTAAATAGTTTCTTATCGCAATGATACTCATATCGCCAATCGGAACGATACGTTCTTTTTTTCCCTTACCTAATATTTTAACATATTTATTATGAAAATGTATATCTTGTAGGTGGATATTTAATAATTCAGACACCCTTAAACCCGATCCATAGATTAACTCCAGTAAAGCTAAGTTTCTTAAGGCAAGTGGCTCATTTGAAGAAACTTGCTCCATCAACTTCAACACTTCCTCAACCGTTAACACGGTAGGTAGGTTTTTATCTACTTTAGGTGTTTGAATATGATAAGAAACATCCTCTTTAGTAATGTGTTCTTTAAACATAAATTGATGAAAGCCTTTAATACTAGATAGTTTTCTTGAGATGGTGATGGGTTTTAGTTGATGGTTACGTAGTGTTTTTAAATACGCTAAAATATCGTTTGTTTTAATATTAGTGACATCCGCTAAATCACGGTAGTTTTCTAAATGAGCTAAATAACCTTCTAAATCTCTTTGGTAAGCCTTAATGGTGTTTTGTGATAAGTTTTTTCTACGGCGTAAAAAGTATAAATATTCTCTTAAAATATATCTCATATAAAGATCACCTCAATTTGATTTAAATAAAGTAGCCCTTGATCGGTTACCTTTAAGTGAGTCTCACTTAAGGTGAGTAAGCCATCACGAATCAGCGATCTTATCTTGGGAAAGTCATTTAAGGGATTTCGGTTGTACCTTTCTTTTACGACCCTTAAATCAACACCTTCAATTAAGCGAAGCCCAAATATTAAATAGTCTTGGTAATTCATATAAGGTGTTTGAGGTATTACCTTTTTGGTTTGTTCCTGGATATAGGTTGTGATGTTTTTTGTATGATAATACCTATCGATATAAAAACCATGAGAACCCGCCCCAATCGCATCATAATAATGATTGGTCCAATAAATCATATTATGCATACTAGGATAACCTTTATGAAAGTTAGATACTTCATAATGGGTATAGCCAATATTGCTTAGGTAAGTCCTAATCTCATTATACATTAACGCTTCTAAATCGTCATCTGTCGGTGTAAATAACCCTTTTTTATAATGATGATATAAGATGGTATTATCTTCTAAAATCAAACTATAATAAGAAACATGGGTTATGGGTAGAGAGGCTAAAACCGCTAAATCGTTTTTAACATCTTGCAAGGTTTGGTTTGGAAGGGAAAAGATTAAATCAACACTAATATTTTGAATACCTAAATTTATTAAGTCATTAATGGTATTAAAAACATCTTGGTTACGATGTTTTCTGTTTAATGTTTTTAAGATGGACTCATTAAAGGTTTGAATGCCAATACTGACACGGTTAATGTTGTATTTTAAAAACAATAACCCCTTTTCATGGGTGTAGGATTCAGGGTTTACTTCAATGGTGTATTCTTTAGGGTGTTGATCTTTAAAAATTGAGAGTAACGCCTCAAGTTGATCAATGGATAACATGGATGGGGTTCCCCCACCAATGTAGATTGTATCGTAGGTTTTATTGAGTTTTTTGTATTCGTGTTTTAAAACGTGAATGTAATCATCGATCATTTGATCGTCTTTTTTAATCCGTTTACAAAAATCACAATACGTACAAATCGATTCACAAAAGGGAATATGAACATATAAACCTAACATAACTATCACCTAAATAAATTATATCATATGGTTTACATAATATTTAAGTATGTGAAAAAAAAGACACTTATTTAAGTGCCTCTTCAATCTGGTCTAACTCTTCTTTACTAAATTCAAGTTTATCAATCGCCTCTAAGTTTTCCTCTAACTGAGCAGGTTTTGAGGTAGAGATTAACACAGATGTCACTAAAGGATCTCTAAGTGCCCAAGATAATGCCATTTGAGCGATTGATTGACCCCTTGATTTAGCGATTTTATCTAATTTAATTAATGTTTCTCTTAAATTTTCGGTAATATCTTTTTCATGTAAAAAAGCAATATAATCTTTTTTAGCACGTGAATCACTGGGGATATCTTTAATGTATTTATTTGTGAGTCTACCTTGAGCTAAAACGCTATAGGCAATTACCCCACCACCTAATGTGGATTGTGTTTTTGGTAGGTTGTCATCTTCAATCCACCGATTAAGCATCGAATAACTTGGTTGGGTAATGACGTAGGGTACATGCAGTTCTTTTAGTATTTTATACGCTTCTTTAAGTTGATTGGCATTGTAGTTACTTAGGCCAATATATAAGGCTTTACCTTGTAAAACGATATCTCTTAGTGCAAGCATGGTTTCATAAAGGTTTGTCTCATAGTCGTATCTATGATGATAAAAGATATCAACATAAGGGATACCTAAGCGTTTTAGGGATTGATCTAGAGAAGCCATTAGGTATTTACGACTTCCCAAATCACCATAAGGTCCTTCCCACATACCATAACCAGCTTTCGTTGAAATGATTAATTCATCACGGTAAGGCATTAGGTCTTCTTTTAAGATTTTTCCAAACAGTTTTTCGGCATGCCCTGGGGGTGGTCCGTAGTTATTGGCAAGATCAAAGTGAGTAATCCCATTATCAAAGGCTTTTAAAATCATCTCCCTACATACCGCATAATCGTTCATTTCACCAAAGTTTAACCACATCCCATAAGATAATACGGGCAATTTTAAACCACTATTTCCTAATCGGCGGTAAATCATTTTCTTGTATCTATCTTTGTTTGCTACATACATTATTAATCACCTCTTTAAAGTATTATAACATTTAAATGAAATAAAAAACGAATGATTAATCATCCGTTTTAAGTATCGACATAAAGGCTTCTTGAGGAATCTCAACGTTTCCGACTTGTTTCATTCGTTTTTTACCTTCTTTTTGTTTTTCTAAGAGTTTTCTCTTTCTAGAAATATCGCCACCATAACATTTCGCTAAAACGTCTTTACGTAGAGCTTTTATGGTTTCTCTTGCGATGATTTTATTGCCTATTGCAGCTTGAATTGGGATTTCAAACATGTGTCTAGGAATAACATCTTTTAGCTTTAAACAAAGCGCTCTACCTCGGTTATAAGCAAAATCTCGATGAACAATACTAGAAAGGGCATCAACGACTTCACCATTTAATAAAATGTCTAATTTTTGAAGGCGGGATTCTTTGTATTCACTTATATCATAATCAAAGGACGCATACCCTCTTGAAATACTCTTTAACGCATTAAAGAAATCATAAACAATTTCACTCAGTGGAAGTTCATACTTCACTTCTACCCTTGTTGGGTCTAAATAATGCATGGTTTGAAAGACACCCCGTTTGCGTTGACATAACTCCATTACCGGGCCAATATATTCACTTGGACACATGATGGTTGCATTCACATAAGGTTCTAAAATGGACTCAATTTCAACAACGGGTGGAAAATCGGCAGGGTTATCGATTGTAATTTGAGTTTTATTGGTAAGGTTAATTTTATAAATTACACTCGGTGCGGTTGCGATTAAGTCAATCCCAAACTCTCGACCGATACGCTCTTGGACAACTTCCATATGAAGCAATCCTAAAAACCCAGCTCTAAAGCCAAAACCTAAAGCCACACTGCTTTCTAACTCATAGACAAAGGATGCGTCATTTAATGCCAGTTTATCAAGGGCATCTTTTAAGTCATTATACTGTGTGTTATCAATCGGATATAATCCACAAAACACCACCGGGTTTAACTTTCTATACCCTGGAAGTGGGGTTTTAGTGGGGTTATGTTTATGGGTAATGGTATCTCCAACGTTAATATGTTTAATGACTTTAATGGATGCGGTTAAATAACCAACATCGCCTGGTAGTAAGATGTCTCTTTTTTCTTCATAAGGTTTATGGACGCCTACTTCTACGACTTCATATTCCCCTTTTGTAGACACCATTTCAATAATGTCACCTTTTTTAACACTTCCATTAATAATTCTTATATAAGGAATCGCTCCACGATAAGGGTCAAACAAACTATCAAAGATTAACGCTTCTAATGGCGCATCTTTATCCCCCTTAGGTGCGGGAATGTATTTCACAATCGCTTCTAGGATATCTTCAATACCTTCCCCACTTTTAGCGCTTGCTAAGATGGCATTATCTGTAGAAATACCAATAATATCCTCAATTTCTTTTAAGACTCTATCTGGATCGGCATTTGGTAGGTCGATTTTATTAATAACTGGAATGATTTCCAAATCATTTTCCATCGCTAAATACACGTTTGCTAGGGTTTGTGCTTGGATGCCTTGTGCGGCATCAACAACCAATAAAGCCCCCTCACATGCCGCTAGGCTTCTACTTACTTCATAAGTGAAGTCTACGTGACCAGGGGTGTCTATTAAATGGAAAGTGTAGAGGTTTCCATCTTTAGCTTGATAGTGCACTTCTACGGCTGTTAATTTAATTGTAATCCCGCGTTCTCTTTCTAAGTCCATCCCATCTAACATTTGCGATTTCATGTCTCTAGACTCAACCGATTGAGTTCTTTCTAAAATCCGATCGGCTAGTGTACTTTTACCATGATCGATATGGGCAATGATTGAAAAGTTGCGGATATGTGCTTGTTTATTATTATTTTTCATACCAATCTATTTTATCAAAATAAAGTAAATATATCAAACACTATACAAACGGCTTCAAATGTAAATATTAAAACCGTTTTCAGTTGATTTTATATGATTATACTTGCAATCATTGCGCTAATTTAATATAATATACGTGGATTTACAAAAACAAATATTAATTGGAGGAATAAAAATGAAAAAAATATTTGCAAGTCTTTTTGTTGTGCTTTCATTGGTTGTATTAGTTGCTTGTGGCAACGGTAAAAAACCAGTTGAAAGAACATACCCATTTGATGGTGTATTCTCAGCTTTCAAAATTGAAGCACCTGTAAGAGGTGGCGCTGCAACTCCTCAAGTAACAAGTGTTACTGTAGTTATTGAAAATGATGAAGTTAAATCATATTATATCGACGTTTTACAAGGTCACACAGTTAAAAATGCTGAAGACGTAGTTGACGGTGTAAACTTTAATGAACAAACTAAAAAAGAATTAGGTTTTGGATATAAAATGCACTGGGCAGCGTTTGTTGCTGATACACCTGAAGTTGAAGATCAAACTTTAGAAAAATATGAAGCTTGGTTAACAGAAAACGATGAGTTAGAATGGCATCAACAAGCCGCACTTATTGAAGCTGAATTCTTAGCTGAAGGTGTTGAATCTATTACAGTTAATGAAGAAAACGTCATTGATAACGTTGCTGGAGTTACCATTAACGATGGTGGCTATATTGAAGTTGCTAAA
>CAYLVT010000040.1:0-5644 GCA_964387195.1 uncultured Acholeplasmataceae bacterium | reverse complement strand
CTTCTTTAACAACCATTCGTCAAGATCGTAAAAAGATTGGTCAACTTGCGGCACAAGAACTAATTAAAATGATTACATCTGAAAAAAAGAAAACAAAAGTCATAAAAGTACCAACCACTTTAGTCATTCGTAACTCCACACAAAACGCTTGACAAATAATATAACTCATACTATAATAAATATGTAAACGATTTCACTGTTATTTTCAACAGGTCTTTACATATTTTTTTCTTAAAAAGAGAAAACGATTTCCTGTCGTAGATAAAAGACAAACAACGATTAGCGGAAACGCTAACTTTGTTTTTAGAAGGAAAACGATTTCTTTAACTAAAGGAGGGGGTTCTATTGAAGAAGTTATGGTTGGTTTTATTATTGATGCTCATTCCGTCAAAACTACCAGTCATCGGTTGAAGGGTTGTTTTTTGTAGGTAATGCACTGCATATTCATGATTTAGTTGATTACGTTGCAGAAGAAGCAATGATAGCAACCAAACATATGATTAACTATGTGGAAAATACCATAATAAAGCCTTATACTATAAAACCTATCATCGCAACTAAAGGAATTAACTATACCATTCCAGACTCGATAGACTATATGAATTTAAATGAACCTTTTGATCTTTATTTTAGAACGAACCAAAAAGCCATTAAAGCTAAATTCATTATTAAACAAAAGGATAAAATCATTCAAACGTTTATCAAAACATATATCCAACCTGCCCAGATGAACCGAATTAAACTTGATCATCAACAACTCATAAAAAATGAAGCAATTACACTAGAAATGGAAGTGATCAAATGAACTTTATTTGCATACAATGCCCTATCGGTTGTACCCTAACCTATGAAAATAAAGAAATAAGAGGCTATCGTTGTAAAAGGGGACTCACCTATGGTTTAGAAGAAATGACTAATCCTAAAAGGATGATTACGTCCACAGTAAAAACAACCCATCCCTTTAGAAAAAGACTAAGCGTAAAAACATCAAAACCTGCCCCAAAAGAACTAATTTTCCCAATCATGGAAGAAATCAATAAAATCACCATTACTACATCAACGCCGATTGGAAAAGTCTTAATAAAAAACGTACTAAATAGTGGGGTTGATATTATCACTACCGATCATATCAATTTTTACTAATGTTAAAAAGAAGACCTATATGGTCTTTTTTGTAGTAGGCGTTAAATTGACATTAACTCTGATTGTGCATATAATAAAATAACGGAGGTAAACACACATGAAACATTCATTAAATCAAGTGGCACAAACATATCAAATAAAGACAGGTCTAATAAATCCTCCAGTAATCCTAACCCGTGTTGCATCAAAAGAACAAGTTAAGAACTTCATAAACCATAAAAGACCGCAAATCTTACTATTTAATCTTGATAAAGACTTAAACGTTTTAAATTTTGGTTCTCTAGATCACTTTATAACTTTGTGCAAAAACCAGTTTATCTTGGCGTTAGAAACAGAAGACATTCAAATTTCAAAAACGTTTGTTAAGAAGATGAATACACTAGGTATTATTGATTTTTTCATTATTTCAAAAGACATTGAATTAATCAAAAAATCAAGAGAAGTCAATGGGTTTTTACGCTCAATTTTAAAGGTTGAAGACGTGGATTCATTTATAAAATCTAATAATCATTTTCCATTTAATATTTGGATACCTTCACTAAACGTTGATAAACCCCTCATTGAAAAACTGCAAACAAAAACACTAACTGTTTTCACAGAAGCAATGACAAACATAGAACTAAAAACCGCAATATTAAGTGGTATTAATGGCATAGTAACTACGGAACCTTTAAATATTATTAAACATTATGAGTCTTTTAAATCACTAACACACATTAGAGAAGTGCAGTTTATTTCACACCGAGGGCTTCACCTTGGATATGAACATTCAGTTGGCCCAGAAAACTCACTTGAATCTGCAAAACACGCGTATCATTCTGGTGCAAACATTATTGAAATCGATATTCACTTAAGCCGTGATCATGAAGTGATTGTGATTCATGACGAAAAAACGCACCGTGTTTCTAGAGAAAAATATTATATAGCAAAAACGACTTATCAACAATTAAAAGACGTTAAACTTAATAAATTAAATAAACACACGAAAAGTAGAATCTATTCACTTAGTGAATTTTTAAGCCATTTCAAAGATGAAAACGTTCGGTTCTTAATTGAAACCAAACCAATCTCTAAAAAACTGATAAAACAAACACTTAAAGTCATTAAAGATTTAAACATGGAAGATAGAGTATCCTTTATTTCCTTTAGTATTAAAAACATATCCTGGCAAAACGACTTATCAAAGTTTCGGTCTGGCTATTTATTTAAACCAGTAAAAGAAGATACACTCCCGTTTTTACTTGGTTTAATTAATAATCAAAACACGACATTTAATCCATTTTATAAGGGATTAACAAAGGAAATCGTAACCCAGTTTTTCCATAGAGCAATTCCTTTATGGCCATGGACAGTGGATGCGTTTGATGATCTTGTAGAGACCTATCATTTAGGTGTAAACGGCATTACAACAAACCAATTTGATACGATTAAAGATGAACCATTAATACTTAGTGTAGAAACCACCACTACGTTTCGTGGTTCACCGATTGTAATTAAGCCAACACTCACCTCTCTTAGTGGTCTAGAAAAACACACTAAGGGTAAACTTTATTTAATTGATGATGGTGGTACGGGGATAGAATTTAAAAATATGTCAATTACAGGCGCACTAAAAAGTGGAACTGCGCTATTTTATATGCTTGTTAGGCTTGAATTTGGGAAGACAACATTTTACAAAACAAGTCCCTTAATTAAAGTTTTGGTTACGTTATAAACCATCAATAAAGAAAATTAAAACCACTCAAGTGATAACAATGTATTAGAAATCATAATTTATCACTCACATGGTTTTATTTTGTCTGATTTTTTTGTTATAATGACTTGTATCTATATGTGTAGATAAGGGGTGCAAACTTGAAGAAACTATTCAAACAATTAGGCAGGTTTTTTAAATGGCTTTGGCTGTTTTTTGTTGATTTCTTCAAGTCATTATGGCGTATATTGGTAAGTTTAAAAACAGCCAAAGGCATCATCGCCTTAACCATTTCATTAATGATTTACTATGGTTGGGCAGTGGCGTTAGTTGTTTTAGGTTCTATCTTTCCATCGTATCGTTATTTAATTGGTATCGGTACGGGTGTGATGTTATTCTGGGCTGGTCCTTTTACCCCTTTTTGGCCAATCACTTTAGTCACAACCATATTTATCCAAAGATATATACTTAGAGATAAAAAGGCAAAAACATTTAAAGAAATCTATGAAAGTTATTTAGCGGATCGAAAGATGAGTAAAGAAGATGAACGCTTTATTAAACACTTAGAAAAAAAGGAGAAACGCGATGATAAAAATAGAGAATCAAATGATCATGTATGAATTAGATGGGGAAGTCGTTGGGTTTATTACCTTTCCTTTTATTAAAGATAAAGTGGTAGATATCAATCATACCTTCACCCACACAAAACATCGTGGCAAAGGGATTGCGAAAGTTTTAACCGATGCGTTGTATACCCACTTAAAAGAAAACAACCTAAAAGCAATCTCAAGTTGTTCTTATGCGGTTGAGTATTTTAAGAGGTATCCTGAAAAACAGGACATTTTATATAAATGAAACCGGTAATTATTGCGGTAGCGGGTGGCTCTGCCAGTGGCAAAACGACTGTAACAAGCGAAATCCTAGAAAAACTTGATGTTAATAGTGTCCTAACCATTAAACACGATGACTACTATCAAGACCAAAGTCATATGACGCTTGAAGCGCGTTATTTAACCAACTACGATCACCCCAATTCATTAGATAACGATTTATTGGTTAAACACTTAAAACAACTCATTAGTGGTGAGTGTATTTTAAAACCCACTTATGACTTTGTCCTTCACACACGAAGCGAGAAAAAAGAACGGGTTCAACCTAAACGGGTTATTATATTAGAAGGTATTTTAATTCTTACGGATAAACGACTAAGAGACTTATCAGACATTAAGTTATTTGTTGAACTGGATGATGATTTACGCTTTATTAGAAGACTGAATAGAGATATTTTAGAACGTGGACGAACGTTAGAAAGTGTGGTTAATCAATACCTTAAAACCGTCAAACCGATGTATCATCAGTTTGTAGAACCCACTAAGCGCTACGCCGATGTGATTATTCCCAACAATTTAAAACATGATGTAGCGGTCGATATCATTGTTTCAAAAATCAACACCATATTAGGAGGTTAAAGATGCTATTAATTGTATGTGCCATGGAAAGTGAAGCCAGTGAAATTAAAAAAGAAATCAAAAACATTGAAATCCATAAACTGACCCCAGATAGGTTTTACTACCAAGGGTTATTAAAGGGAAAAAAAGTAATGTTAATCATTACGGGTATTGGTAAAGTGAATGCCGCATTATCGGTAGCAGTGATGTTATCTAAATTTGAATTTAAACATATCATTAATGTGGGCTTAGCTGGCGCAACAAAAGGCTATACCATTGGTGATAAGGTGGTTATTAAAGATGCCTCTTATGGCGATTTTGATGTCACTGTGGGTAGTTTTGGTTATGAGTTTGGTCAAGTCCCGAACATGCCCAATCCTTTCTTAAGTGATTATGATCTACAAAAAAGGGCGGTGTTCTCTTTAGGTGCTTATGAAGATTCTTTATATACCCAAGATAAGTTTGTCACTAAAAAAGACTTAAAACATAGCGGTGTCTATGATATGGAAGGTGCTGCCATTTATCAAGTGGCGCACGTTTACCAAACCAAGATCATTTCAGTTAAACTGATTTCCGATATTATTGATTCAGATACCCAACTGGAAGACTTTAACCATTTTGAAAGAACATCAGCCATTATCTTAAAAGAAATGTTATTGTCTGTACTGTAAGGAGGCATATATGAAAGGTTTATTATTACTGCATAACCATATGGAAGATCTTGAAGCCCTTGGCACAAGAGCTTTATTAGAAAGAGCAAGAATAGACATCGTTACCGCCACGTTTAACCGTGATAAACGCGTTAAAATGGCTTATGGTGTTGTTGTTGAAGCGGATTTACTCTATCGGGAAGTTACGGTTGATAATTATGAGTTTCTTATTATCCCAGGTGGTAAATACGTCCAAGAAGTATTAGCAACCGATGTCAACATTAAAAACCTCATAAAAGAGTTTCATAAACACAATAAACTGATCGCAGCCATTTGTGCGGGTCCGATGTTTTTAGGTGAACTTGGTTTACTAGAAGGTAAACAGTATACCATCTTTCCTGGCTGTGAAAGAGATGACTATAAAGGCATCTTAAATCAAGACAAAAAAGCAATTACAGATGGTAAAATTATTACCGGTAGAAGTGTGGGCGCAGTGGTTGAGTTTAGTTATGAAATCATTGCTACTATCAAAGGTAAAGCCTTTGCGGATACGTTTTTAAAAAGCATCTATTATTAAAGAATAATAAACGGATACATTATTTGTCATTTTATTCTTGACAAAAGGCTTTACTATGATATAATAAAAAGTGCGCTTATGTGGCCCGTTGGAGAAACGGTTAACTCACATGCCTTTCACGCATGCATTCACG
>CAYLVT010000039.1:4335-5727 GCA_964387195.1 uncultured Acholeplasmataceae bacterium | reverse complement strand
CGTATCCTTAGCGATATCATAGAGTGATGCAATTTTTGTTCCAAGTACTTCTACTTCAAATTCTTTACTACGTGAATAGTAATTGATCGTTACGGTTGCTGTTAACTTAACGATGATATTCCCATTTGGTCGTGCAACCACTCCATCATTTGAAATCACTTCAACATTGGAGGAATCCCATGTTATCACTGCACTATAATCACCTATAGTGGGTAGTGTAATAGGCTCTTCTTTTGTAACATATGAAGGCAGGCTAATTTGATCTAGTACTTCCTGTGTTTGACTTTCTTCGACATTCTCTAACCCTTTCCAATAAGAAATGTTAAAACCAACTTCATGAGTATACATGGCAAGCGCTTGTGGTGTTAATACATAATCATCAGATGGTGTATTAATGTTAGTAGCCCTTTCATGATCTGACCAATTTTCTTGCCCCTTATCTAAATAGATTTTAAAAGTGTGTGTTTGGTTAAAATCGACCTCAAGGGAAACTTGAAGTTTTGTACCTAAATCAACAAATAACAACGCTTCATCAGAAGACCAGTTTGTCATAGAACCGATAAGTTTAATGGGATGATTGCCTGTAGAACTTGGTCGTTCATAGATATAGACACTAAAGGTTCCCATGTATACCGGTAGTTTTTCAAAACCGACGATTTCATCATTTAAAATATCTTCATACGTGGCTAATATTAAGGATCTATTCTCTACATAGTTTCCTTCTTCATCACTTTCACCATACTCAAAATCATCCAAACTAAAGTATTTGTATTCCATCGTTGCTTTAGATGTAGTGTAGGTGGTACTACCAGTGTATTTATCATCTTCACCTTTTGTAAGTTTTAATGCGTTTTCTAATTGCCATCCGTTAAACTCCCCAAGCACATAAACATCACCATGATAGCCTACATATACCGTTGCTGAAAAGTTAAGTGTGTATTCTACTTCTGGGGCTTCCTGATAACCGCCATCTTTCCATTCACTAACGGTATCTACTATGTCATTTTCTTCAGTTAAAGTATGCTCTCTATTATCGGTAATAACTTCTTCAAAGTCATAATTAAGGGAAGCTAGGTCTTTTGCGTTTAAGTATTTATATTGAACACTTGAACTTGATGTGGTGTAGGTGGTTGTTACTCTATATTTGCCATCTTCACCTTTTGTTAGTTTAAGTGGCATAGAGCCTTCATCTAACCAGTTTGTAAAATCACCTACCACAAACACTTCACCTTCAGTGCCTTCAGGGACACTAACTTCAAATGATAATGTGTACTCACTAGGTTCTACAGGCTCAACTAAATCTTTCCAAGCAGAAACCGAATAATTAATGGTATTCACACCTTCAACTAATTCATGAGTAATGTTTTCAGCATAAGCATACTCAGTACCATC
>CAYLVT010000039.1:0-4235 GCA_964387195.1 uncultured Acholeplasmataceae bacterium | reverse complement strand
TATTCCACTCATTAAACTCACCAACCGCATAAACATCACCTACAAAGCCTTCAGGTGCGCTGACGCTAAAGTTTAACTGATACCCTTGTGATACGGCTTTAGGTGTGACCTTAACGTTTACTTCAGCCGTAATTTTAGGGTTAGGCTTATAACTTACTTTAAGGGTAACCTCTCCTGTTTTTAAACCTTTAATGAACACATCTTCTCCGCTTGTTCTAACGGAAATAACATCATCCATGCCCTCAAAGGTTAAATCATCAGTGACCTGATTGATCGCTAACTTCACTTCTTGGTCGACTTGAAGTGTTAAATTCGCATTTACTTCAATCTGAACACTTGGTTTTTTACCACCACAGGCCACTAAAAACAATAAACCTGTGAGTAAAATTAGTAAACTTTTAAATTTTCTCATAAATCCTCCTTATGTATTAATTTGAAATCGCTTACATCTCTATTATAGTAAACTATAAAATATATTCAAGTTTTTAAATAATGTTAACCGATTACATGTTTATCTTTTCACGTGATATTACGATTAAAAAACAGGACATACTTATGCCCTGTCTTCACTAAATTGATCTGTTTTATCCAGTATTTTTATAATGGTATTTGTAGTAATGAATAAACCATAGACAACATAAATAATCCCTATCATCCAATAAAGTGCATGAAAGAGGGTAATGGGTTTTGTGGCATCTAACATATAGTTAATCATTTGAAAAGGGATATTGATTACCGCAGCTAAGAAGAGCATGTCTGGTTCTAATCTTAAATTAAATAGCAAGCATACAAAAGCTGGAATAACGGCAAATAAGGCCGCTTCTGGACCTACAAACAACACTAAGAAGATAAACATGGAACTGACATTGATAAACTTCTTATGGGGTTTTGTGGTGATTGGTTTTTTATCTTTTAAAAGCGTGTTTATTAA
Organism: uncultured Acholeplasmataceae bacterium; assembly: GCA_964387195.1. Taxonomy (GTDB): domain Bacteria; phylum Bacillota_I; class Bacilli_A; order Acholeplasmatales; family UBA5453; genus DUQU01. Next base: position 3,304 of record CAYLVT010000039.1, on the reverse strand, counting down.
TAAAAACGGTAAATAAAAAAGCATCACCATCGCCCATATATTAAAATAGGGGGTAATGGTTTTAAAGTCTGGTTGATGGTTAGATAGTAACATCTTCATAAACACTTGACCTTCGATAAATAATAATTTAAACGATAAAATAACAATGCTTGAAGCATACATTTTTTTACGATACGTCAAAAAAGCAACCCCAATAATAAGGGTGGTTTGAATAAAGATACCTAAATGCTCAATATAATTGGCTTCAATCACACGTTCAATCAGTTTAATGCTTGAAAATATAAACGTCACAATCATAATGATAGGTAGTGTTATTTTATTGAGTTTATGTGTCATTTTTTAATAAACCTAGGCTCTTTCTTTAGTTTGACTTTATCTAGGGTATAACTCGTTATAATAAAACGTTTAACCGATTTTATATGTTCAAGAAAGAAGTTTAATTTATCCAAACTACCTTCTACTTCTACTAAAACGCCTTGTTTTGTATTTTTAACATAACCAACCAAACCTATTTTACGAGAAATAAGTAATGCCTCGTTTCGAAACGCCACCCTTTTTACTTTACCTTTAAATAATAGAACCCACCGTTCTCTTGGTTCTTCATTAAACTTAGGGATAGAAAGTTCGTTGATTCGTTTTTTCATAATATGATAATTTATTAAGCTAATCATAGAAATATTATACCCCACTTTTTAAAAAAAAGCACCTCCTAAGAGATGCTAGTAATGCTTTAATGGTTCTTCTTTATTAATGACTCGTAATGCGCCTTGCGCTAAGGCTAAGAGTTCATCTTCACCAGCGTAAACCACATAGTTTAAGTGTTTGGGTAGATGCGTTTGTAAATACGCCATCACATGGGGATTATAGGCTAAGCCTCCAGTGATGATTAACGCATCAATTTCACACTGGCTAATAAAACATAAACCGCCAATTTCTTTAATAATACGGTAACACATCGCATGGAGATAAAAGCGCGCTTTTTCATCGCCTAAATCAATCCGTTTTGTAATCTCCATGCCACTTGAGGTTCCTAAATAAGAATATAAGCCCCCTCTGGTAACTAGGTGTTTTTTTAACTCAGGGAGTGTATACCCGGTTTCAAAAGCACGTTCTATTACACTAAATAAAGGCAGTGTCCCCGCTCTTTCTGGGGTAAATGGACCTTCCCCACCAAAGGCGTTATTGACATCGACAATCCATCCCTTCTTATGCAAACCAACCGATATCCCACCACCTAAATGAGCGACAATCAAATTTAGGGTTTCATAAGGTTTGTTGATCTCTTTAGCGTAGCGTTTCGCAACCGCTTTTTGATTTAGTGCATGAAAGATAGATACCCTTTCCATCCCTTCATAGCCACTCACTCTTGCGATAGCATCAAGTTCATCTACCACTACAGGATCAACGGTATAGGCGGGCTTATTTAGCGCTTGGGCAAACTCATAGGCAATAATGCACCCTAAGTTACACACATGATCACCATACTTCATCGTTTTCAAGTCTTCAATCATCGCTTCAGTGATTTCATAGGTGCCACTTTCTAAAGGACGCACTAAGCCACCTCTACCGACAAAGACATCAATGTCTTCAAGCTTGTATTTGGCATCTTTTAAAAAGTCAATAATAAATGATTTTCTAAATTCTTTTTGTGTATAACTGTTTGGAAAGGATAAAATAATATCAATTTCATGGCGAAAGGTTTTTTCTAAAACGAGTTTTTCACCTTCAAAAATCGCAATTTTTGTTGAGGCACTTCCTGGATTAACGACGAGTATTTTTACCATGTTGGTATACCCCCGCTAAGGCGATTGAATAAAGTTTTGTAATCGCTAAATCCGCTCTTGATGTTAAGACAATGGGTACCTTCGCACCAACGATAATACCTGCCGCTTCTGCGCCCGCTAAAAAGACACTTGCTTTGTAGAAAGCATTACCACTATCTAAATTAGGAAATACCAAAATATCGGCCTTTCCCGCAACTTCAGATGTGATGCCTTTATGTTTTGCGGCTTCAATGGATAACACATTATCCACCGCAAAAGGGCCATCAATAATGAAGTTTTTATTTTCTTGGTTGTTAAAATGATCAATCACCTCAACCGCTTCATAAGATGAAATGAGTTTAGGGTTCACTTTCTCAACGGCAGAAATCATGCCGACTTTAGGTTGTTTATAGCCTAAAATATGAAGCAAGTCTACTGCATTTTCAATGATTGAGATTTTTTGTTCAACACTTGGATATAACGTCATCGCACAATCGGTTGCAAAAATCACTCGATTTAAATTAGGATGACTAATTAAGGTAATGTGTGATAATAATTTACCATCTCTAATACCTGTATCTTTGTGGACCACTTCCCTTAATAAAACCGCGGTATCAATTAAACCCTTCATTAAGATATCACCCTTACCATTTTTAATCAGTGCAACCGCCATTTTTGCAGAGTTCACATCGTCTTCTGAATGATAAATCGTGTAGTTATTTTCATTGTAGCGTTTTTGATTTAAGATGTTTAAAATCTTCACTTTATCACCAATTAAAACTGGTTTACAGATTCCTAATTCTAACATTGAGTTTACCGCAACAATCACTTGTTCATCATGAGCGGCCGCTACGACTAAGATGGATTGTTCTATTTGTCTTGAAAGTGTTAATATTTCTCTTATATTTCTCATAATAAACCCCTCACATAAGCATAACCCGCTTCAATGGCTTTGATATTGACTGGGATTAAGTGCTTTCTTCTTTCACCAAGCATTTCTTTTAACGATTCAAAAATCGTTTCTTTTTTAATCTCATCATAAATGGCTAAATACCCACCAAGCATAACCATATTTGATGTTCTTATATTGCCAAGTTCTAAAGCGATATCATTAGCGGGTATAGGATAGATTGTTGCATTTTCTTTCTTGACGTCTTCAAAAAACATATTTGAATTGTACAAAATGACACCGCCATCGATGAGTCTATCTTTAAACTTATCCATTGATGGTGGGTTTAGGATAATCAGTGTCGTTGCCTTTGAAAAGGTGGGTGAGTTTATATACTCACTTGAAATGGTGATGGAACAATTGGCCGTTCCACCACGTGTTTCAGGCCCATACGATGGAAACCAAAGGGTATTTAAGCCTTGTTCGTTCCCGGCGTGGGCTAAGGTTTGACCAAGTAACATAACCCCTTGCCCACCAAAGCCAGCTACCGTTATTTTTCTAAGCATCCTTATCCACATCCTTATAAACACCAAGTGGATAATACTTTGTCATATGTTCTTCTAAATGATCAATCGCCTCTTTAGGTGTCATA
>CAYLVT010000038.1:0-6608 GCA_964387195.1 uncultured Acholeplasmataceae bacterium | reverse complement strand
AAATCATAATGGAAAGAAGAAGCGTTTTCTCTATAGTCGAACAATAAGCCAAATCGTCCATCGATCGTTTCGATATTTAATATTCCTTCAATAATTGAAATACCATCCAGTTCATTAAAAGTAACGATATCAAATTGAGGTTGATTATTGAATTTTATTTCCTTTGTTGAAGCGGTTTGTAAGGTGGTTTCGAAAATTGCCAATTCTTGGGGATGATTGATAGTCTCACTTATGGTAGAAATCAGATCTACATACAGTGTACCATTGTGGTTTTGTTTTACCTCATGAGCAATAAAATTACCCCCCCAAGCAAACTCATTTGCTCTATTAAAATCATGTGAGACCCAACCGCCAATGATCATTTTATCTTCACTATACCCTATTTTTCCAGCGTATAGTCCAGAGCCATCAAATTGATTGGCCGGGGGTTTAATCCAAGAATCATTGAAATCTTTTTTATAAAGGTAGTGAGTAACCCTATCTGGCCATTGATCAGAAAAAGTTAAATACCAGTAGCCATTAAAATACCATAAAGTAGGACATTCTAAGTTAGAGTCAATTCTTGCTGTACCTGTAGTGGAGTTATTTATAAAAAACATCCCATCATTTTCTTTTTCCCAATTTAGCAGATCTTGAGAAACCAAATAGCCAATCGCACCAATTCCGCTGTATCGTGTGGTAAACAGCATGTAGTATAAATTTCTTTCAGGAATAAATACAACATGGGGATCTCTAAAATCATTAACATCAAAACCATAATCTCTTGGATCAATAATAAGATTTTGTTTTTCCCATGTAACCATATCATTTGATGTTGAAAGCATAAACATTTCTTTAGGTGAAAGTCTACCATTATGTGCGGTATAAAACGCATAAAAGACATCATCTTTTTCTATAACAGAACCTGTACCTAATGCGAGTTCCTGAGATTCAACATCATGAACAACTGGGATGACCTCTTCATGGTCCTCAAACGTTGTAAAGTCTTTTGTAGAAAGCAAATACCATGGATGAAATCCTGGTTTTGGGGCCGTGTCATGTAAGTAGAAGATATACCACCTATCCTTGTGATAAAAAGGCATAACATCTCCAATATTCCCCTCTTTTTGTTTAGTAAAAATAGTCATATTATCTTGGTTAACGTCTTCATAAATTATTTCATTTTTTGAACAACTTGCAAGTCCTAATAGACTCACAGAGAAAATAAATATTATGATTTTCTTCACCTAAATGTTCAACTCCTTTAAGAATAATTTCTCTATATTGTTACCTCGGTGAGTAATATTAACATAATCCGTTTCAAAATACACACGGGTTGTGATAGTTTTATCAACATCTTTAACAAACAATTCCAAAGATGAGTTATCCATCACTAGTTGAAAGTCAACCAGTGTTAGGTTATGATTAATACTACGTTTTTCAAGTGGAAATAGTTTTGTTTTACTAGTATCAAGTATGATTTTTTCTGGAGTTATCAATAACTCTACAAAATCACTTTCATGACCTATCGTAATTGTTGTTATATCATTCTTATTCACTTGCCCCTCTAAAATAAAGTACTTTAAAGTTTTTGTTGTATCAACAAGTGAAATGTTTTTAATATTTTTCACATATTCATTTATGTTTAAGGGCGTTTGATATAAACGATTATTTCTAACGTTTAATACTCTTGGCAAAGTCATTGACCCGGTCCATAGATGATTTATTTGCGCGGTATAATAAGGTTTATGCCACATTTCCATCCAAGCAATGGCAACTCTGTTTTCATCAAATGCTGTTTGTGGAGCATAGTAATGATGACCAGCATCAATCTCACTGATGTGTTCGAAAGTATATTCACCTGTAATGGTATTAAAATGACCAACAGCATACAAAGAACTATTAGTGTTTTTAAACGAGTTATTGTTTTGCTTGAGATTTGTTGCAGAAAACAACAACACATGCTTCCCATCTAAATCAAATAAATCTGGGCACTCTGCTATTTCTCCAAACAAGGGATGTTTTATAGAATTTAGATAAGAAAATGTTTTGAAATCTTTAGTTGTATAAACAAGTATTTGTCCCTTATTATCAAGTGTTTGTGAGCCAATGAGAATAAAGATTTTACCATCTATAATAACGGGATTGGGGTCTCTAAAATCAATTTTAGAAGCATTGGTAGGTAAATCATCAATTGTTATAACCGGCTTACCGTTTTTTATGAAATTCACTTCATCAACCGACCTAGCAATACTTTGTTCTTCAAGTTTATAGTTTCCTTCAAAGTGTGATGTATACATTAGTAATAATTCTTTATTGTATTCAATAGACCCCCCAGAAAAACACCCAGTTTCATGTTCTAAATCTGGAGCTAAGGCTACTGGTAAATGTGTCCATCTTATTAAATCTTTTGATTTTGCATGCCCCCAATGCATAGGTCCCCACTTTGGTTCATAGGGATAATATTGGAAAAATAAATGATAATGACCATTATAAAAAATGAAGCCATTAGGGTCATTCATCCAACCCACTTCAGGCATTAAGTGAAACTTATGCCTGTATTTTGGATTTACGTTGTGCTTATTATTTTCAATAAATTCATTTGCTTTTTTAATACTAAATTTCATAATATTCCTCTTTCATTGCACGACAATGTCATACTTAGTAATGTTTTTTATGCTTCCGGTTCCACCTTCGCTAATAAAAGTAATTTGTATATCATCACTATTGGGATAAACAAGACTAGTCATTGTTTTAAATCCATCATTAATAAAAATTTCGATGGACGATATATCTAAGAAAATTCGTAATTTTAGGGTGCCATTAACTGTTTTAACATATGAAGTGCGTGTTTTTTGGTTACTTTCCATACCTCTAATTTCTCTACCAGAAAGGCTTCGATCTAAAGAAAGTGTTTCATTTACTTTATCATAAGTTAAAACGGTTTTATTTGTTTCTCCTTTAAACAATTCAATGCTTATACGCTCAGTTTGGCTAACATCTAATTCTAAATCTAATTCAATGGTATTGCCAATAATACCATCTAAGGATAATGACACACCATCATCTAAGTCAATATGAGAGTATGCAATCCTATTTTCTCTATAATGTTCAATTTCACGAATGGGTTTTTGGTATAGTATGCCATCCTTTATGCTAAGTTCTCTTGGCAATGTGAACGCCCCTGCCCAACCATCAACAGAAGTAGGCATTGTTCGATCCCACATTTGCATCCACGCAATCATTATAGTTCTATCATCTGGTAGTTTTGCAGTTTGTGCGGCATAAAAATCAAACCCACCATCCAATTCAGCCATTTCATTAAATGACCAGTGACCAGTATCAAAATCTAAAGAACCAATCATATAAACAACAGAATGTAAGTTTTCAAAATCATAATCTTTTTTCGGGAGTCGCATTGGCGAAGCGACTAATACATGTTGCCCATCAATGATAAAGAAATCTGGGCACTCATATATTCCGCCGGTTAATAAATGATAACTATCGTTTTGTGGAAGATTATTATTTATTAAGTCTCCAACATATTCAAACGACACTAAATCAGGACTTTTATATAAAAATAGTTGACCAGCATTATTTGTTTTTCCAGCGATAATTATATAGTATGTGTCATTATGCTTGAAAACTTTAGGATCTCTAAAATCGCTAGGGTTTGCATGAGTGGGCAAGTCAAGTGTCGTTATGATAGGGTTTTTGCTATCTTTTTGAAACGTGATGCCCCCATCTACTGAATAGGCTTTGGCTTGTTGCTGTAGTCCATCTGAGACAGATGTGTACATTAAAATAAGATGGTCATCTTTTACAATTGCGGTTCCAGAAAAAGCACCCAGATTTTTATCATAAGGTCTATCTGGTGCAAGAGCAACCGGTTGGTGTTCCCATTTAATAAAGTCTTTTGTGGTTTGATGTCCCCAATGCATAGGTCCCCAAAAGGTTTGATAGGGATTGTGTTGATAGAATAAATGAAATTCATCATTATACCAAATCAACCCATTTGGATCATTCGCCCAATTATAACGACTCATCGCATGGTAGGTATGCCGATACCTTGTGTTTAGTTTATGTTCATTGTCTATGATAAACTGATTAGCTTTATATACTTGGCTGCTTGGTTCATAAGGACCTTCAAAACTCAAAATAAAATCATCAACATTAACATAGTTAAATGAAGAATCTGTATCGTCTAAATCAACGACCATAATCCTTAAAGTCTTCCCTAAATGCATTGATAAGTCAACATAGAGTCTAAACATTTGATCTGTATCATTAAAATTTTCATTAACTATTTTGATAAGTTCTTCATTTTCTTCATTAATTATCGCAACATAGGTTAAATCTATGTTTTCAGCAGCTCCCATTAAAAAGGAAAGTATCCCATTACCTTTGAGTTTAAAACTTGGAGAAATCATATATCCTGTTAATTTTCCTAAACCATTTTTACCACCATGAAAGAAGTACTGTTGTTCTTGACGGTACTCTAACCCCTTTGGATCACGTTTTTGAAAGGAAACCATGTTATCACTAAATGCTTCTCCGTATGTAGTCCAGTGTTCTAACGTACCTAATTCAAAATTTCCATTGTCAAATGTGTATGGTTTTATTTCATTGAGTTGTTTTGTGTTTGTACATGCGGTCATTATGAGTAATGAACTTAGAATAATTAAAAGAATAATGCGCTTCATAAAGTATCTCCATTAATTTTAATGAAGGGAAGCCAAATAATGTAATGGCTTCCCTCATTATCAAAATCTATGCAAGCTCTACAATTGTAATTGAGTCTATATAAATGATAGCTTCGCCAGTATTAAATGAACCAAATTGGAATAAAAGTTCAATATTTTCTGTAAATGATTGCAAATTAGGTGTCTCATAAACGAACGTTTTTGAAGTTGCCGTCAATTCAAACATTTCCGCTACTTTAGGATTCCATTGTCCAATTGGATTGACTGCAAAGAACCCATTAACTGTTTTAGAAGCGTGTGCAACAAATTCAATACGATATTTTGACCCATCATTGAACTTAACATCTTCTAAGAAAACTTTGTTAAACCAATCCGTGTCTCCAAATACACTCACATCATAAACTAAAAAGCCGTTTTCTATATCAATATACATATTAGCTTTAGCTGGTGGGTTTTCATAGTTGTCAAAACCCTCTGGAAGCCCACTAAAACGGGTTATTGTTTCACTAAAATCATCATAAGCAGTTAAGACAACATCACTTATAGTAATCACAACAGCTGAAGCTTGACCACCAAATTGGAAAAACATATCGAAGTCATGAATGTCGACTTCATTTGTGGTAAATGTATGAACTACAGTTCTTGTTTCATCTTTACCTAAAGTAGGACCACTCCAAATATAGTTTTCATCTCTGCCATCAGATTGCTGTGAACGTGTTCGTGCAATATATTCATATCGAATCTCTTCAGAAGCATGAATGGTATAAGATAGTTTATATACTTTATTAGCTTCTAATAATAAGGGTTCATGATACAGTTTTTGTTCCCAAATTCCAGCGTTAGAATCTGTAATATTAATCACAGCTTTACCATCTACTACAGAAGCAGTAGAAGCGCCATTTTCATTGACATAAACCCATCCATCACCTTCTGAAGTAATATCGGTAAACGCTAAAGTTTCACTTTGTGGATTGCTATTAGCAATCACTACTAATCTTTCAATTGTAACAGTAAAATCAGCTTCGCCGTTTCCACCTACATTGAATAATAACTCAGCGGCTTCATTCGTGTTTTCAACAGCGAATGTGTGTGAGAATGTTTTAACTTCAGTTGTAACGTTTAATCCCCAAGAACCGACATAAGGATCCCACTCACCGGGTGTTTTACCATTGATAACAAAGGCAACACCAGTTAAATCTTTAGATGCCTTTGCATCAAGTTCAATAGTATAAGTTGTGCCTGCTTCTAAAGATAAATGCTTTAAAATTTGGTTATCTCCATCGCCCCCACCAACTGTGATTGGGGTGTATATTAAGGTTCCATTGCTAACAGACAATGCGCTAACTTCTGTACCAGCCTCTTTTGCAGTAAATCCCATTAATGCTGTTTCTGATACTGAATCGAAATTATAAACAACACGACTCTTTTCACTAACTTCTACATTTTCTAAAACATCTAAAAATAGTGTTGCGGTTGTAAATAATTTGTCATCTTTTGGGTCAGTAACCGTTAATTTAATTAAATATGAACCTGGAGCGGTTGGTGTAATAACCCCTTTATCAATGGTTGCCGTTGATGGTTCAACGCTAATAACGATATTATCAGTTGCATCAACATCGCCATGTGTAGTCGCAGTAACCCCTTTTAAAACATCGATAGATTCGCCTTCGGTGATTTCTGCTGTTGCTGGTAATCCAACGATTACTGGTTTTGTTCTTTCAGTTTTCTTGTTGCCACATGCAATTAATGTTAAAACAGTAACCACAGTAAACATAATACTTAATACTTTTTTCATAATGTCTCTCCCTTTTCTTTCTTTTTCCTTTCAATTTCTATTGCTTTATTAGACATATAATATATTGATTTTAACCACGGTACGTTCAATAATAAAACCTAGAATGTATAAAAACTTAAATATATCATAAA
>CAYLVT010000037.1:0-6756 GCA_964387195.1 uncultured Acholeplasmataceae bacterium | reverse complement strand
CAATCTATATCTATAATCCTCAAGCAAACACAGCATCTATAGGTGATGAAGTTGTTGTAAATGGGAAAAAAGGTTTATTTAATGGATTACATCAAGTTGCAGCATCAGCAAGCATCGTAATCCTATCAAACGATAATACCATTTCAGAACCAACGGTTAAGTCAGACCTTTCTGGTTTTGTTGCAACCGATCAATCAAGAAGGTATAGTATTGATGGTTTAACTGTTGTTTCTATTAGTGGTAGAGAACTTACTGTAACAGATGGAACAAATGAAATAGTTATTTATGCTCCAGCAAGCGGGGATGTATATGATCATATGCATAGTGTCATACCTGGACAAACCGTTAATGTAAAGGGCATGTATTTAGGTTGGTATAATAATCCTCAATTTACACTAATAGATATAAATGAATTAGAAATTATACCCGCAAGCGATGAAGTGAAAGTAGATCATGATATCAGCTTAGTGAACCTACCTTCAACTGTCGATGCAGAAGGATTAACGCTTCCTGCTACAGGAGAAAATGGTTCTACCATTACGTGGGTATCAAGTGATGCATCAATTATTGGACATGATGGAGTCATTGCTGCTCAACCAGAAGAAGATACCAACGTTACCTTTACTGCCACATTTACTTTAGGCGAAATCAGTAAAATGAAAGACTATATCGTAACGGTTTTAAAAGCTGGTAGTGCCAGTCCAGAAACAGTAACCTTAGCCTATACAGGCACAACCACTGGTAACATGACAGATGGCAATAATGCAGCAACTGTTGGATTAGATGCAAGTATCTTTACCGTAACCAGTGATAAAGGTGGTGGCAACAACCATGTTGGTTTAGCAGCAGGTCCTGAAATGAGATTATATTCTGTAAGAGCAAGTGGTGATGGTAGTACATTGACAGTATCTATTTCACCTACATATAAGATTACAGAGATAACAATAAAATTTACCACAACCACTGCAGATGCTACATTAACCTTAGGCTCTGAGTCTAGTACTTTAACGGGCTCAGATATTAAAGGTCAAAATTTAACGTATAATAATTTAGATATTACCTCTTTTTCACTTAAAAACATTCACACAGGTGGAAGTTCAAACCTTCAATTAAGAATATCTTCAATTGATATTACATACATCGAAGTTTAGAATTAAACATAATAAAAAGCGACCTTTCAAGTGTCGCTTTTTTCTTTATAATGTTAAGTATTTTGTATACGGAATATCAAGTGGTTTATGTGAGGCAACAAGCAGTGTTTTATTGAGTTTAAGTAAGTTCGTATAAATGATCTTTTCAGTATTCGCATCTAAGGATGCACCAATCTCATCTAAGATTAAGATAGGGGCATCTTTTAAAATAGCCCTTGCGATTGCAATGCGCTGAGATTGTCCTAAACTAAGACCTTTCCCGCCTTCACCCAATTCTTGATAAAAGCCATTTGGATAGGTCATGATGTCATCATAAATGTGGGCTTTGATGCAAGCATTTATGATTTTTTCATTCGGGTATTTAATACCTAGTGTTAAGTTATCTAAAATGGTTCCCTTTAATAAAAATGAGGCTTGAGGAACATAGGATATTAAAGACTTATTGACTTGATAATAAGGATAGTGTTTCTCTTGATAAACGACATCAATCGCATCGGTTTTATAAAGGCCAAGGAGTAATCTAAAAAGGGTTGTTTTTCCTTTACCTGAAGCGGCATCGATGTGAATGATATCTTGTTTGTTGATGGATAGGTTTATATTTGATAGAACATCTTGATCATCTTCATAAGCAAAAGATAAATCTTTGATTTCTATCAAATCAAAGTTTGATAGATTGATAGGTTCATCGTCTTTTTCTAATTCGATGAGTGGCGTCATTCTTGCTAGAGCGGTCCTTAATTCTACAAAATTACCAAGTATACCTGAAAACCCTCTAAATGGGTTTTGAATGTTTTGAACTAATTGCACAATCGATGTTAATTCTCCAATACTAATAACACCTGTAGCTACCCTATAGGCTCCAAAAATAATCGCAAACACAAACCCAAATCCATAAAACAACGTAATGCCAAATTGGGTTAAAACATAGTATTTTTCTTTTCTTAACGTCTTTTTATAAACATTTAAAGACTTTGTATCAAAGTGATCGCTACTGATTTTAGAGTCATAAGTTTTAATAATATCTAAATGCACAAACGTTTCATTGATGTGTGTTTCTTTATCAAAGGTGGCATCTAATAGGTCATTATTTACTTTCTTTAAAGGGTTTTGAAGTAAGCGTGAACCAATTAATAATAAAGTACCCAGTCCCAAGAAAAGAAGCGCAAACGTATAGTCTATAAAGAACAACACCACAAACGCACCACTAAAACGACCAATATTAAAGATGAGTGATGGAAAGAGGCGAATGGTTCGATCACTAATCGATTTCAAATCGGTTTTAAAGTGGTTTGTTATGTCTTCACTGTGATATTGTTTCACACTTTCATAAGAAGAGTGAAGGAGTTGATGAAAGACGTCTTGAGATAATCTTAAATACAGTTTAGATGCAAATAAATTACTTAAAAAGTGATTTAAGGCAGCCACTACAATTTGACTACCAATAATAAGCATCAATATTCCCGCATAGCGCCAAAACAACTCTAAGTTTTGGGCGATTGCATAATCAATCGCAAACCTAGAATAAATCGCAAAAAAGATTGATGCCGCACTGGAGATCAAAGATAGTATAGATAATAAAATAACTTGTAGATAGATGTAGCGCTTAAACTTTCTAAAGAAATAAGATTTTATATCGATCACCAAATCTATTTTATCATATAAATACTATTTATCATATTTGATAAAGTTTGATATAATAAGATTAAGAGGTGAGTGTTGTGAATGTCTATAAATTGATTGGATTAAATGTTGCGATAAATTATCAATTTAATCTGTTTTATAAAAAAAACATCGATAACTATAAAACCGATGAAGAACCCACCCATTTTATTAATACCTTTCTCTACATTCCTAAAATAGACTTACCCATCGTTAAACAAACACGTAAAAAAAGATTTTATGAAGATAATCTATTTGACTATGTTTCATTTGTTGATGATAAAAATAACATTCTAAATATCATCAAACGAAAAAAAGACTTTAAACAATACGATATTTACATCAATCCAACCCAAGAAAACCTAGCGGGTCTTGAATATACCATCCATCAAATGGTGTTTATGGAAATGGCTTTAAATCACGGGTTTATTCCGATTCATTCAAGTGCCTTTAACTATAAAGATAAAGCCGTGTTAATCACAGCCCCATCTGGGGTAGGGAAATCAACACTATCAAATCGAATGCATAAACTCTATAACTTAGACATTATCAATGATGATAAACCACTACTCAGGTTAGAAAATGATAATATCTATGTCTATTCATCGCCCTTTTCTGGTAAAGAAGCTAAAAATATCAATACCTTTCTCCCTCTTGGCTTAATTGTGTTTTTAAAAAGAGGTGAAAATAAATTAAAGTTCATTCATGAAAAAGAAGCGATTAATGAACTGGTGAAAAATGTGTTTAGACCGAATGAAAATGACCTATGGGATTTATTTATAGATATCGCAAACCGGACAATAAGTGAGGAAAAAATTATTCAGTTTGAAGCTTCTAATTCAGATGAGGCAGCTCAAACATTATATACATACTTAAAGGAGAAGTTATGAAAATTAAAGAAGGATTTAGTTTAAAAGAAGTCGCTGGTAAAACCATTATTGTTGCCAGTGGAGAGCGCGCCCTTAATTTCAATAAAATCATTCACATCAATTATTCTGGTAAGTTATTATTTGAAGCATTAAGTGTTGGTAAAAGTGAAGAAGAATTGGTTCAAATACTACAAGATACTTATGACGTGAATGAAGCGGTTGCTAGAAAAGATGTGAAAATCTTTATTCAAATGCTACAAATGAATGATATCGTATGATTGTTAAAAATGATGTCTTTTTTCAAGATGTCAAAGCAATCATTGACACACAAGATGTCATATTTAAAGTAAAAGGAACCTCAATGTGGCCCTTTTTTAAAGATGGTAAAACAACCATTACCCTAACCAAACCTAAACAATTAAAACGTTTAGGTATTTATTTATTTGAAATAGACAATAAATTCTTCCTGCATCGTCTGATTAAAATCAAAAAGGAAAATTATATTTTTCAAGGGGATGGATTAATATCTAAAGAAATCGTTAAAAAAGACCAGATCGTTGGTTTCGTTAGTGCCTATCAAACAAAGAAACAAATCTATACCTATCATAAAAGATATAAATTAAGAGTCTTTTTATATAGACTACTACCAAGAAGAATCATCTTAAAGGTGTTTAAATGATACTAGAATACACAAGATGCGCATTAGCTCAAACAAAATCAAATAAACCAATAGAAAATGAAGCGGCCTTTTTCCAACAAGCGAAGGAAAGTGGTCTTTTTGGGTTTTGTTTTGAGGCGATGGATGAAACGATTGTTTCAAAACGACTCTATGAACAATCTAAGCGTATTTATTTTTCATTCATCCAAAAAGACCTTTCCCAACAAGCCCTAAAAGAAAAGATCAACCACTTATTTAATGAACATCATATCGATCATGTCTTTTTAAAGGGGATTCATTTAAAAGAATTATACCCTAAACCTTATTTAAGAGGGATGGGCGATATTGATTGTCTGATTAAAGAAAAAGACATCTTAAAAACGCAAAAGCTCTTAAAAGAAGCGGGTTTTAAATTAGATAGTAAAAGCGATGTTCATGATGTGTATTACTATCATTATGAAATGTTAGAAATTCATCAAAAGATTTATAAAGAAACCCATAAAGCAGATAAACATTTACTAAGATACCCATGGGATTATGTCTATCATGTTGAAAACTATGAATATAGACTTAAAAAAGAATATGAACTCCTTCATCTTATACATCATTTATCGAAACACATTTTAAGTAGTGGTGTTGGTTTTAGAAGTTTATTAGACATTCAAATTTATCTAAAAGAAATGCCTTTGGATAAAGAATTACTATATACCTATTTAAAAGAAGTAGGCCTATTTGAGTTTTTCAAGGTAATCATTGCCTTTAATAAAAAAGCATTTAACTTAGATACAGCCTATAACGAAGCAGATATCAGTGAAGAAGATTATGCGTTGATTTTAAGTTATTTATATAAATCAGGCATTCATGGTAAGGGTGGTAACTTTAATCCAATGGCATCAAGGTTATCTAAACAATCAAAGTTTAAAATCATTTTAAAAGTGTTGTTTCCAAGTTATCAAGATATGAAGAACAAATATAAACCCATTAGATACATCCCAATACTACTACCTTTCTTTTACCCGGTTAGATGGTTTACATTATTGTTTTTAAAAAGAAAACAAACCAAAAAACAATTAAATAAACTAAACCAAGCCGATACAAACCTAAGTGAAATGAAAGCAGTCATTGAAACATTTAAGTTAGGAGATTATGACATATGATGAAATTAAACATTAAAAATAAAGACCATTTTACATTATACGGATCAACCGCTTTAAACGAACCAGGGTTCAAGCGCTTTAGCGATAAAGAACTTGAATCGATTAAAGACATTGCCCCTAAAGTGTATCATCTCGCAAGAGAATCCTCAGGCATTCAAGCTCACTTTATGAGTGATTCAAGCATTATTATCGCAAGTGTGGTTTGTGGGAAAGCCCATGGCATGACAAATTCATCGCCACTTGGTCAACTGGGTGTTGATCTTTATGTGTTTGATGAAGCGGTTAAACAATATGTCTTATGTGGCATTGGTAGACCTCAACTTCATCTAACCAAATATGAAACCATTTTAGCTGAATTTGATGATCGGAAAATGCGTAAGTTTATTTTAAACCTACCCCTATTAACACCTGTACAATCACTAACGTTAACCTTTGAAGATGGACAAGTCCTACCCGTAAAAGAAGATAAAAAGAAAATCATGATGTATGGGACATCCATTATGCATGGGGCTTGTGCGAGTAGACCCGGGATGAGTTATACAAATATTTTATCGAGAAGGTTAAATGTTGAGGTATTAAATTATGGGTTTAATGGTAGTGCTTATAACGAAAAGGAAATCGCTAAGATTCTTTCTAAAAGAGAAGTAGATCTTTTTATTATTGATAGTGAAGCCAATTCAGGGGATGGCTATCTGATTGATAGACTCGATACGTTTATTGATGCCTTTAGAGAAACTCAACCTAATACGAAAATCATTGTAACAAACCGAATCCCCTTTATTAAAGACTATTATTCCAAAGAACAACAAGAAAGAAAACAAAGACATGAAGCCTTTTTAAATGACTTTTCAAAAAGAAGAAGTGATATTGATTACTATGATGTGTATAGTAAACTTAAATATGATTTAGATATTACTTCAGATGGGGTTCATCCAAGTGATTATGGTATGGTTAAACTAGCGGATATATTTGAAGCAATCATTAAACCATATATTACTAACAAATAATGCAATATGAAAACGATTACAAAACGTTTTTTATTGTAATAAATTGTTTACTATATTATAATATAATAAATTAAGCGTGAAAACGCTTTATTATTTAAAATAATCGGAGGTTTAAAATGGAAAAAAGACCGTATGAAGCACCACTAATTGAAGTGGTAGAATTTGAAGTTGAAGAAGCGATTGCACAAAGCAATGGCACAAGTAGTTTCTTTGGAACGCTAGGTTCAGAAGAAATTTGGGGTGAATAATTATGAA
>CAYLVT010000036.1:0-6991 GCA_964387195.1 uncultured Acholeplasmataceae bacterium | reverse complement strand
GTTAGTGAGTGCCTTTACAAAAAAAGAATTCATATTCGATGCTTATAAGCAAGCAATCGAGTATGAATATCGTTTCTTTTCTTTTGGCGATGCGATGTTTATAAAGTAAAATAAAGCGTAACCGCAACCCCGCCAACTAATAGACAATAATAACCAAAATAAATCATGTGTTTTACTTCTAAACGTTCCATCACCAGTAAAGCGGTGAGGTAGGTTGCAAAAAACGTTACAATAAAGGCAATCATATAGCCTAACCAGTTAATACTTTCTAGGTTTTGGTATAAATCATAAAAACCTAAAAACGAGGTAGGTATACTAATTAAGATATAACATAAGAACGAAAATTTAAGGATTTCTTTTAAAGATACTTTGGATAATCTACCTCCAATAATGGTTGAACCACTTCTAGATATACCAGGAAATATTGCAAACATTTGAGTAATTCCAATCACGAGCGCATCCTTGAAAGTGACTTCATCATGGTCTTTAAACGCATGCCTTGTATAATAAATGACCAACAACAAACTACCGGTAATACATAAACTAATACCTACCGTTAGTAAATTTTTAATGGAAGCCATATGATCTTTAAAGATAAACCCAACCACACCAATTGGGATGATGGTAATCAGTAGTTTAAGCACATAGTAAAACTGTGATTTAGAAGCTTCATCTTTTTTAAAAAGATATAAAAAGAAGTGTTTTATTAAGGAAAATATATCTTTATAAAAAAGGATCAACAAAGCTAAAAAAGAAGCTGTGTTTGTGAAAATTTCAAAAACCAAGCCAGGCTCTTGAATGTTTAGTAGGTGTTGTGCCAATACTAAATGACCACTAGAAGAGATAGGTAGTATCTCTGTGACGCCTTGAACGAACCCTAAAAATAGATATTTTAATATTTCTATAAACTGTGTCATAAACATACCTCTAGCCCATATTATAACATTAATTGTTTGTTTTACTTGTAAAAGATAAGTGATTTCACTATAATAACATAGGGAGTGATAATAAATGGATTTTCTCATCAATCAATGGCCTTTTTTATTAATCGGTGTTTTACTCATTATCGTCATTTTAGTGATGGTATTATTACTACGTAAACCTAAAAAGAAAACGATTGATGTTTCTTGGGTTTTAAATCTAATTGGCAAACAAAACATCACCATAGTTGAACAAGTACAATCACGGGTTCGAATTACGGTTAAATCACTTGATATAGTCGATTTAGAATCGCTTAAACAACAAACAAAAGGCATTTTTATTAAAGAAAATACATTGGTTATTACCTTCTTAAATAACACAGAAGAAATTGTTAAAGGATTGAGGGACGTATTATGACATTTGAAGTTATTCATGAAAAAGGCATTCACGCTAGACCAGCTATGGAACTTGTTTTATTAGCCGATCAGTTTGATGAAGCTATTTATATTGAAGCCGACGGTAGAAGAGTTGATATTAAATCAATAATGGGGTTAATGAGCTTAGGGATGTATAAAGGACAAATCTTTACACTAGAAGTGAATGGACCCAATGAAAAAGATGTTTTAGATAAACTATCAAACTTATTAATCGACAGCGGCTTAGCCAAAAGAATATGAGTAAAACCTTCGCCATCATTAAAGCGATTTTTATCGGTATTACCAACATTATCCCAGGGATAAGTGGTGGTACCGTAGCGGTGGTGTTTAAGTTGTATCACCGCCTAATTGAAGCGGTTGATTTATTCACAAAACACCCCATTAAAGCACTGATTTCTATATGGGATATTTTAATAGGTATTTTAATTGGGTTATTGCTTGGGTTTGTTGTATTAAGTTATACTTATGAACTATGGCCTGTGGCGATTACGCTGTTTTTTATTGGGTTATTAATCGGTGGCTTAAAACCAATATTAGATAAGGTAAAAGGCAATATCAATATTCTAAACTTAGCCATTATGGTTGTCTCTTTTACGTTGATTGTGGTCTTACCCATACTACCTCAACGAACCACCATAGATAATGGGTTAATCTATTTTGTTATATTATTTATTGTTGGTCTTATAGCGGCATTTGCAGGGTTTGCTCCGGGTATTAGTGGTTCGTTGATGTTAATGATTTTAGGGTATTATCAACATGTCTTAGAACTGGGTAAAAACATTTTTGAATCCATTAGAACCGCTACCTTTGATGGTATACTTGATAACATGATTCCACTTGTGATATTGTTTGCAGGGTTAGTTGCGGGATTCTTTATTTCAATAAAGACGATTAAAAAAATATTAAAGAGTTATGAAACACCGTTTTATTTTAGTGTACTTGGTATGTTAGTTGCTTCTCCGATTAGTATCATGTTATTAATCAATAAAACAACCCCCTTACATGGCGTTGTTAGTAGTCAATGGGTAATCGGATTTGGTTTATTAGTACTAGGGTTTATCATATCTTATGTGGTGATTGTATACAGTGAGAACAAAGAAAATCAAAGGCGCCTACGAAATGGTGAAGTCATCACCACTGATAGCGAAGGCACCAATAACACAAACTAATATTTATCTAGAACTAGGCTCAGGTAAAGGCAATTTTATTTATGCTTTAGCACAGGCAAATCCAGAAAATCATTACGTTGCGGTTGAAAGACAATCCGATATTATTTATCGTATCTTGCAAAAACAAGAAGCACAAACATTAACTAATTTAACACTCCTAAATATTGATGTTGATGAGATAGAAAAGTATATTAAACCACACTCAGTCAACACTCTATACATTAATTTTCCTGATCCGTGGTATAAACCACGTCATCATAAAAGAAGACTAACCTATCCTACGTATTTAAAAATATATAAGACTTTATTAAAACCTTGTGGTAAAATATTATTTAGAACGGATCATAAAGACTTATTTCAGGATTCGATTGAATACTTAAATAGCGAATCGTTTCACGTAAGTTATGACATGAACGCATCACCGATTTTTAACATGAGTGAATACGAGGTTAAAAAGCGTGAACTAGGACCTATTTATAGTATCACAGCGGGGATATAGCTCAGTGGGAGAGCACTTGCTTGACGTGCAAGGGGTCGGGGGTTCAAATCCCTCTATCCCCACCATTTTTAACAATCAGAAAACCAATCGATTGAGCGGTTTTCTTTTTTTTACTGTAGTCATTGTGATGTATAAAAAGTACCATTTTATGGTGATAATTTTTCGGGATGATCAGCGTTTTTATGAGTGGACTCTATCCAATTTCTAAGGTTTCATGCCAACAATTAAATCATATAAAAATCTTTATAATGTAATAATGTATTTAAACAAATTGTAAAAGATTATAAATTTTTCATCAAAGACAAGTAACTTTAACTGCTTAGTGTTATACTTTAGGTGAAATATTAATACAAAGAGGAGGTATCGATCATTGAAAGAATACAAGATTGAAAGAACAAGCGGTGTTCGAAAAGCCAATGAAATATTAGAAAGGTATACAAAAGAAGGATGGACGTTATACAGTGTAAAAATGCCTGATTTTGGTACAAACATTTTCATGGTATTTGAACGAAACAAAGAAGAAGATAGATTTAAAGAATAATATAAAAGTAACGTAAATACGATAAGTCTACAAATAAAAAGCCGAGTCTGATTAGAGACTCGGCCTTTTTAATCTATTTATATTTTTTAAAGACAATGCGTTCATTAATACTTATTAAATAAACTATTTACTCAAATGAAGAAGTAATATATAAAACATCAAAAGGTCTTATGCCAATGGTTTTAGGTGGTACGTTATTTGGGTCACTTGGCGCTATTGCAGGAAGTGTGTCTGCTTCAAAAACTTCTAAACTGAAAATAAAAGAATCTTATAAACTAGTTATGTCATTTGACGATATCACTTTTCCTAGTTTTGTTGTTACGTTCAAAAATGAAAATTTAGCTCATACGATTATTAATACATATGAAATAATCAGAAAAAAAATTACTGATTTTAAAGATGAAAAATTAGATGTTGTTGAATCGGTTGATAGTTCGGATATTTATACACAACTTATTAATTTAGAAAAATTATATAAACAGGGAATTATTGATGAAAAAACATACTTAGAAAAAAAAGACAAGTTTATTCAAAAACTATAAATATTATAGGAAACTATACAATAAAAATAAATCCTTTTCTTGTCATTATTCTTTACTTTTTCTTGTCATAATGACAAGATTAAAATGTAAAATGAGGCGATAATGATATAAAATCAAATGAATTCGACAAAGATAATAAGAATATAGCGAACTTAATCTTAAGTGGAAAAATAAACTCACTGACATACAATCAGTGAGTTTTTTATTTCGCACATTGACACATCATACAAAGCGTGCTATCATTAATACAGATAACACAGAAGGTGATGCCATGAATAATCCATTATTTATTCAAATTTATGAAGATTATAAAAAGTTCATCATACTTGGTTTATATAAACCAGGTGATAAATTACCGAGTGTGCGAGAAGTAGCTGAAGAAAAAGGCATTAATCCGCACACCGTTAATCGTGCCTATCAGATGTTAGAGGCAGAAGGTTATGTTGAAATCATCTTTAAAAAGGGGAGTTTTGTTAAAGCGATAGATGATGAAAATGAAGTGATAAAACAAATTAAAAAAGACATTACAAATTGGAAAAATCAAGGTATTAAACAACAAGACTTAGTCCAATATATTAAGAAAGTGTATGGTGATGACAGTGATTGAAATTAGAAACGTTTATAAGTCGTTTGGTTCAAATAATGTATTAAATGATTTAAGTTTAACGATTAAAAAAGGTTCCATCTTTGGGCTTGTTGGTATTAATGGGGCCGGTAAATCCACCCTACTTAGACTCATATCAGGGGTGTATCGTTGTGATCAAGGTTCTATCCACATCGAGGGAGAAAGGGTGTTTGAAAACAAACACATTAAAGAAAAAATATTTTTTCTACCCGATGATCCCTACTATGCTTATAATTTAACAGGGCTTGAATTAAAAAACCTATATGGTAGTTACTATGATTTAGATGAAGCCCTATTATATAAACACCTAGATACCTTTAAATTAGATATCCAAAAACCCATACACAATTACTCAAAAGGGATGAAAAGGCAGTTGTTTATTAGTTTAGCGATTGCATGCAAACCCCAATACATTTTACTAGATGAAGTGTTTGATGGACTTGATCCTCTCGCACGCTTACACTTTAAGAGGGCGATTATCGAGTTATCCACAAACCATCAATCAACGATTATTATTTCCAGTCACGCCTTAAGAGAATTAGAAGATATTTGTGATTCTTATGGTTTAATTGATCATCAAACTATTGTTTCGGAAGGTGAAATCGCCTCTATCTTAAGTGATATGTATAAATTTCAGGTGGCTTTTAAAAAAGAAGTCAGTAGAAAAGACTTTAAAGATTTTGATGTTAAGAGTTATAGTGTTGAGGGGAAGATTATTAAAATCGCCATTAAAGGTAATAAAGACACCTTCTTAAAGTATATTGAATCCTTTGATCCAATCTTAATTGATGAAATTAACGTCTCTTTTGAAGATTTATTTATTAAAGAAGTCGAAGCAAGGGGGTATTTAAAATGAAATACCTAAAACAAAACTATAAACGGATGATCAAACCGGTTGTCTTTTTAGTGATTATTGGGTTTTTAGTTTATGTATTACCCATACTGATTGGGAATGTAGAAGATAAACTAAACAGTAGTGGCATGCCCTATAGTGGGGCTTCAAATGTAGCCGTGCTAGCGATTTATTTAATTGGGGTTGCGATATTTATCCCAATCTATGAGTTTTCTGTATTAAAGACTAAGCGTGGTGCTGATTTGTATTATAGTTTACCTATAAATAAAAAAACACTATATACCACACTCTATGTTAAAGGGCTTATCGAACTAACGACTGCGTATGTTTTGGTATTTATACTTGGCATCACTACAACATTCATTAAAGGCTACCCCTTTAATTATGTCTATTATTTACCATTATTCTTTGGTTTATTGGTTGGCTTAATCCTTTATTATAGTTTTAATGTGTCTGTCTTTTTAAGAAGCAATAGTACCATTGATGGGGCGTTGTTTGTGGTTGGTTATACGTTTATCCCAGCGATGTTTTATTTGTCAATCATCAGCATGGTTGCCGCATTTAACCCTCAAATTCCCTATCTAAAAATTGATGGATATCGTGGGTTTAATAGCCCCACATTACTACTGTATCATATTGGTATGTACTTGGCATCGTTTGTCGAAAGGGCAACATCTTATCAACCCGGTTCACACCACATTATGAGTGGCATTTGGGCAGGTATTAGTGTGGCGGCTATTTTATTAACGCTTTTTAACACGAAATACGATAAACCAGAAGATATTCAACAAATCAGCCGTTCTTGGTTTGGGTATAAAACATTAATACCGATTGCTCAATTTTCATTTATTGTTGGGATTAGTTTTTTTGATATCCCTGCGCTCTTGGTGTATGCCTTTATTATAACGGCGGTTAGTTATGTTGGTTATGTGATTTATGAGCGAAAGTTTATCATTAGTCTTTATAGCTTTATCACCCTTTTAAGTGTTGGGGTCATTTCAACCATTATTAGCATTTTAGAATCACTGTGATTAAAACAGATAAAAGTTATTCAATGACTTGTCACGATAAAGACAAGCACTCACATGCACAAAGCAAAGAGAGATGCTTGTTTTTTTGTGATATTAATCAGTTAAACAATTTGTTATAATGAAGAAGAGGGATTTTAATGAGTGTATGTATAATTGGTGGTGGCCCATCAGGGATGATCGCAGCCATCACAGCAAAAAGAAATGGTCATGAAGTGATTTTACTAGAGAAAAATGATCGTTTAGGCAAAAAGATACTCCTTACAGGTAATGGAAGATGTAACTACACCAATCTTTATACAAAGCCTAGCCATTATAATGATTCGTTTGTCAGCGAAGCTTTAAAACGATTTGGGGTAGAAGAAAGTCTTACCTT
>CAYLVT010000035.1:0-7211 GCA_964387195.1 uncultured Acholeplasmataceae bacterium | reverse complement strand
TACAAAGTGAACAAAAAGCGACCCATTATAAAGAATCTGCCGAAGAAGAAAGAAAGCAAATGATCGAAGAAGCAAGGAAGCAAGCAAAACTTGAAACCAAGCAAACTATAGATGAAGCTGTAAAACAATCTGAGTTGATCATTTTAGAAAAAGAAGCAGAGTTAGCGTCTTTAGATGAGGCCTTTTTAAAAGAGATTAACGAACTTAAAGAAGAACTTCTTAAAGATATTGAAGCAAAACAAACAAAAGCATTCCACTTCTTATTAGAGGTGATTTTATGATTATTCCTGTAAAAAGAGCACGGTTATTTTTACTAGAAGAGGATGTTTCTAGTGCATTAAAGCTCATTCAAAAGAAAGGGCTTATGATGGTGACAAAGTCTGATGAGGCTCATACACTAGATACTCAAGAAGAAGAAAAACGACTAATAAAAATAGAAACCGCGATTAAGCACTTAGAGTCTTTTAAAGGAAAAAAAGGCTTTTTTGAATATCATGAAGTCAGTCATTCATTGTTTGAATCCATTAATGAAGAAAACTTAGATTTTCTTGAAAGTGTCTTAGAGTCTAAGGTGAGCTTAGCGAAACTAGAAGAAGCTTATGAACAACTTGATAAAGAAATCAAATCTTTGACGATTTTTCATCCACTAAGCCTAGATTTAAATCAAATGAAGCAAACGACTTATATTAACTTTTATAGTGGTATTGTCCATGAAAACAATCATCTTGATTTTGAAGCCTTTTTAAAAGAGCATCACATTCCTTATGAAAAGCTCGACCAAGATGAACGCGGTATTGCTTATGTGTTTGCGCTTTTAAGGGATGATATAGAGACGTATTTAAATGATATTTATCGTTTTGATTTTAAAGAAGTCATTTTGCCACTACAAGATCAAACAATCGATACCTACTTAATGGATTTAACCAACCAAAGAGCGTCTTTAAAACAAGATAAAGAACAACTCATAAAACGTATTTCTAATGACGCTAAAGAGATTAAAAGACTTTATTTATTATACGATCAAACCTTATCCCTTAAAAAGCGAAAACAAACGCCCTTCTTAAAAACAAAAGAAACCATCTTAATCGAAGGCTGGGTACGGGTTGATGAAGAGGCGTATTTAAGAAAGTTATTAAAAGGATTTAGTTTTGAACTGGAGTTGTTTGATTCGAAAGAAGAACCACCAACAGCACTTAAAAACAATACATTTGTTGCAAACTTTGAAACGATTACCGACTCTTATAATATTCCTAACCACAAAGAAATAGACCCAAACCCACTGATGAGTATTTGGTACTTTATGATCTTTGGGATTATGATGGGTGATATGGGTTATGGACTTGTCATGTTATTATTTTTTGGGTTATTTTTAAAGTTAAAAAAACCAAAAGGCGCCTTTAAACAATTGCTAACGGTATTTTACTATTGTGGCTATTCAACTATATTCTTTGGCTTATTGTTTGGATCACTCTTTGGCTTTAGTGTTGATCTAGGTGCGTTAGTTGGTAAATTGTTTAACCAAACCTGGACAACCACACTAATCAGCCCAATGAATAATCCCCTTGAGATGTTAATCGTCTCACTAGGAATAGGTATCCTTCATATCATTAGTGGTTTAGTGATGAAAGTGATTTTATCGTTTAAACTAAAAGATCCACTTTCTGCGTTAGCGGATGGGTTTTCCTGGATATTTATCTTAATTGGGATTGTCTTTGTGGCCTTAAATATGGCACTAAAGAATGCACTCTTTATGTATATTGGTCTTAGTTTAGTAGGATTAGGTGTCTTACTCATCTTAGTGCTTTCTGGTCGTGAAAAGAAAAACATCTTATTAAAGATTACTTCAGGACTCGGTGGGTTATACGGGGCAACGAATTACTTAAGTGATGTCTTAAGTTATTCTAGAGTATTAGCACTAGCGCTATCAAGTGCCGTGATTGGCTTTACCTTTAACTTACTTGCAGGGATGATGCATGGTTCAATTATAGGTATTTTATTTGCGGTCGTGATTTATATTGTTGGGCATATGTTTAACT
This sequence comes from uncultured Acholeplasmataceae bacterium, assembly GCA_964387195.1. Classification (GTDB taxonomy): domain Bacteria; phylum Bacillota_I; class Bacilli_A; order Acholeplasmatales; family UBA5453; genus DUQU01. The sequence goes on along the minus strand of CAYLVT010000035.1, from coordinate 5,175 downwards.
TTGCGATGAGTATGCTTAGTGCATACATTCATGACTCAAGGTTACAATATATTGAGTTTTATAATAAGTTTTATATTGGAGAAGGTTATCAATATGAACCACTTCAAATCAGTTTAAAATATTTAGATAATATCGGAGGAAACGAATAATGGATTATGGTTTAGTTATGGCATTAATGGGTGCAGCATTAGCGGCAAGTTTAGGGGGTGCAGGTAGTGCATTTGGTGTGGCAATCGCGGGTAAAGCAGCCGCAGGTGTGTTATCTGAAAAACCGGAATTATATGGTAAGACCTTACTCTTACAAGCCCTACCTGGAACCCAAGGGATTTATGGGTTTTTAGTGGCGGTACTTATTTTAGTTAAAATTGGTTTATTAGGTGGTAGTGTAACACCACTTACCGCGCATCAAGGCTTTGCCTATTTAGCGGCAGGTATTCCGATTGCAATTACCGGTTTAGCAAGTGGTATTTATCAAGGAAAAACAGCTGCGGCATCGATTTTAATGACCGCAAAAGACCCATCGCTTTCAACACGTGGTATGATTATGACTGCGCTTGTTGAAACGTATGCGATTTTAGGATTACTCGTCAGTATTTTAATTTGGTTTGCCTTATAGGTGATACTATGACATTGTTTGAAAAAATTGAACAAAAGGGACTAAAAGAAAAACAAGACATCTTAACAAGCGCAGAAGCGGAAGTGAGCGCTATTTTAAGTGAGGCTAGAGAAAAAGCAAACCAAGAAGCAAAAAGAATAATTGATCAAGAAAATTTAAAAAAAGCGCGTGAGATTGAGCAAAAGCGACACGCTTTTGATTTAGAGAAACGTCAAGCAATTTTATTTGAACAATCCAGACAAATTGATGTGGTGATCGATAAATTAAGAACACACCTACTATCGTTAGAAGGTGAAGAACTCCTTAAATACAGTGTTGGCTTACTTAAAAAAGAAACGTTAAGTGGCGATACGATTGTGGTTAATCAAAAGGATTATGATAAGTACTTAAGCGCTTTTTCTAGCCATAAAAAGGGTGAGGTTGTAATCTTAGATAAATTAAATGAAGCCTTAGGTAAAGGGTATCACTTAAAATTAGATCATACACCCGCTAATATAAGCGATGGTTTTTTAGTCTTAGGGGATACGTATGATCTTAATTTCTCCATTGAACCGTTTTTAAAAACCTTAAAACAACAATACGAACGACAAATATTTGAGATTTTATTTTAATTATGTTTACTTTCCAAAATGGCTATTATATGGCCAAATCAGATGAACTTTTAAAATTAAATGACTATCAAAACTTAAAAGCGGAACCGCTTTATTTTGAGTACTTGAAAAATAAAGGGTTTGGTTATAGTGAAGATATTAATGAGTTATACATCTATCAAATAAAACAACTAAGAAAAGATTTATTTCAAACCCTTGAAAACAATGAAGTGGTTAAACTCTTTTTCTATTCGATAGATGCCACTAACACAAAAATCATTTATAAACATATTCACCATCAAACCAAGCAAATTATCCACCCAGAGGGTAATATTAACCCTCAAGGGATTTATAATGCGATTAAACACAAGGATTATAGTTTAATTGAGGATGCTGATAAGTTTATTTTTGAAGCACTCAATAACTTTAGTGGCAGCTTAAAAGAAGTGAGTGAATACATTGATATTCTTTATTATCAACGAAAGTATCAACTTGCGATTTATAAAGAATTAAAAGCGTATTTAGATGTGGAAGTAACACTTAAAAATATTTTAACCGTTTTAAGAAGTTATCAAATTGGCTCTAAGCCAAGTTTATTACCGTTTGGCTTAATTGATGAGATTAAACCACTAGAGGAATTTATTGCATACAGTTCGAATTTATATATTGGTTATTTAGCTAATCCGTTAAAGCAATACCTTCAAGATAAAGACCTAGAAGCCTTAGCAACCGCTTTTTCAAGAGACTTTTATTTTATTCTAAAAGACTACACCTATGATATGAGTGGGTTTGGCATTATAATGTTGTACGTTTATAAAAAGCAAATCGAACTAGAAAACATTAAAACGATTTATTATGATCAAGATATTAGCCTAGATAAGTTGGTGATTTTATGATTTATGCGATTGGTCCCACAGATAGTGTGTTATTGTTTCAAAGTATTGGTATCAAAGCGCTCATAATCGAAGAAGAAAAAGAATTAAAAAAGACAATCGATGCGCTTAGTAGTGACGCTAAAATCATCTTTGTCTCTGAATCATTAAAAGCCTATATGAGTGATATATCTAAAAAATATGAGCACTTAGCCTATCCCATTATTGTTTTAATTCCAATGGATGGAAAAGACAGTGATTTAGGCTTAGAAAAGTTAAAGAAAGACGTAGAAAGAGCCATTGGTATGGCGTTAATATAAGGGGGAACCTATGGAAAAACATGGTATTATTGTAAAAGTATCTGGCCCATTGATTGTGGCCAAACAGATGAAAGATGTCCAAGTCTATGACGTTGTGAGAGTTTCTGAGAAACGTTTACTGGGTGAAGTGATTGAACTTAGAGATGACCTTGCCAGTATTCAAGTGTATGAAGAAACCGCAGGGATTGGACCTGGAGAGCCTGTATACTATACCTACCAACCATTAAGCGTAGCCTTAGGGCCAGGCTTAATCGAGGGTATTTTTGATGGTATTTTAAGACCCTTAAATGTCATTTATGAACAAGCCGGTTCACATATCCCACTTGGTATTAATGTTGATAGTTTAGATAAACAAAAGATATGGACCTTTACACCAACGATTGATATTGGTGAAACTGTCAGTGGTGGTATGACCATTGGTTATGTCGATGAAACCCCATCGGTTCGACATAAAATTATGATCCCACCACACATTGAAGGTGTTATACATTCGATAAATTCAGGTGACTTTACAATAGAAGATACGATTTATGAGCTTAATATAAACGGGGAAATTAAACCGTTTACGATGGTTCAATATTGGCCTGTAAGAAAGAAACGACCCTACATTCATAAAATTCCACCTATTATGCCAATGATTACCGGTCAACGTGTCATTGATACATTATTTCCGATCGCAAGCGGTGGGATTGCGGCTATTCCAGGTCCGTTTGGTTCTGGGAAAACCGTTGTCCAACATCAATTAGCGAAATGGGCAGATGCCGATATTATTGTATATGTGGGGTGTGGGGAACGTGGTAATGAAATGACCGACGTTTTACAAGAGTTTCCTAAATTGATTGACCCAAATACGGGTGAGTCTTTAATGAAACGTACCGTGTTAATCGCAAACACCTCAAACATGCCGGTTGCGGCTAGAGAGGCAAGCATTTATACAGGGATAACAATTGCAGAGTATTTTAGAGATATGGGTTATAAAGTAGCGATTATGGCAGACTCCACGTCACGCTGGGCAGAAGCCCTAAGAGAGATGAGCTCACGCTTAGAAGAGATGCCAGGCGAAGAAGGGTATCCGGCTTATTTATCTTCAAGACTGGCTGAGTTCTATGAACGGGCAGGTTTGGTAAAAACACTTGATAATACCATCGGGGCAATTACCGCGATTGGTGCGGTCTCTCCACCAGGTGGAGATACCTCAGAACCCGTTTCTCAAGCAACCTTAAGGATTGTAAAAGTGTTTTGGGGATTGTCTTCAAGTTTGGCTTATAGAAGGCATTTTCCAGCTATTGACTGGCTGAGAAGTTACTCGCTTTATGACGATGTGATTTTTGAATCACTCGATAAGGAAAAACCCGGTTGGAGCCAACAAGTTAAACAAGCGGTAGCCTTACTTCAAGAAGAATCTGAACTTGAAGAAATTGTAAGGCTTGTGGGGATGGATTCACTATCCTTTGAAGACCGGATAAAACTATTAACCACACAAATGATTCGTGAGGACTACCTACACCAAAATGCCTTTAACGAAGTCGATACCTACACATCACTTAACAAACAATATTTAATGTTAAATGTCATTCTTTCTTGGTATACGATGGCTAGAAAAGCCATTAGTGAAAGTAAGTCATTTAACGCAATTGAAGATATGAAAATCAAAGAAAGCATCTCTAGATTTAAATACGTTAACGAAGAAGATGTTGAAAACCACTTCCAAACATTAATGGATAATATGATTTTAGAATTTGATTCATTGGAGGTTATATAAGATGGCAATTAAAGAATATAAAACAATTAAAGAAGTTGTTGGCCCTTTAATGCTTGTAGAAAAAACTGAAAATGTCAAATACGATGAACTGGTTGAAGTGCGCTTAGCAAACGGCGAGTTAAGAATTGGTAAAGTATTAGAAGTCTCTGAAGATACGTGTTTGGTTCAATTATTTGAATCATCTCAAGGCTTAAAAATAGACGACGCCAAAGCGGTTTTTTTAGGTCATGGCATCGAACTTGCATTATCACCAGATATGTTAGGTAGAGTCTTTGATGGTATGGGAAGACCGATTGATAATAAAGGTAACTTAATCGCTGAGGCAACCAAAAACATTAATGGTGAACCCATTAACCCCTACGCAAGAGATTACCCAAGTGAATTTATCCAAACGGGTGTTTCTAGTATTGATGGGTTAAACACCCTTGTTAGAGGACAAAAGCTACCAATCTTTTCAGGTTCGGGACTTCCTCACGCCCGCTTAGCCGCGCAAATTGCGCGTCAAGCCAGCGTTAGAGGTGTTGATGATAAATTTGCGGTTGTATTTGCCGCAATCGGGATTACCTTTGAAGAGGCGAATTACTTTATTGAAGATTTTACAAAAAGTGGTGCGATTGAAAGAACCGTTTTATTTATTAACCTAGCCAATGACCCAGCGGTAGAACGTATCGCAACCCCAAGAATGGCAATTACTGCTGCGGAGTATTTAGCGTTTGAACTTGGGATGCATGTATTGGTGATTTTAACCGATATCACAAACTACGCAGAAGCCCTAAGAGAAGTAAGTGCGGCCAGAAAAGAAGTACCCGGTAGAAGAGGGTATCCTGGCTATATGTATACCGACCTAGCGTCTTTATATGAAAGAGCGGGACGAATTCGTGGTAAAAAAGGTTCAATTACACAAATTCCAATCCTTACTATGCCAGAAGATGATAAAACTCATCCAATCCCTGATTTAACCGGTTATATTACAGAAGGACAAATCATTTTAAGTAGACCACTTAACTTAAGAAAC
>CAYLVT010000034.1:2155-7496 GCA_964387195.1 uncultured Acholeplasmataceae bacterium | reverse complement strand
ATATAAATTTATTGATTATAGGATTAATGTTTCTTTTTAAAAAGCATAAGCATAAAGAAATCATTGTCGTAGTCATACTTACAATCTATGTAGGTATTGTTGGGTTTCACTTAAGTTTATTAAGAGCGTATTTAATGGTTTTGTTTTCATATGCGTTTAAAAAACAAGGGATTACAAAACTAGATAGTTTATCACTAGCCTTTATACTTATGCTTTTCATTAATCCCTTTAGTCGTTATCGTTTAGGCTTTATTTTATCGTTTTTAGTGAGTTTATTTTTAATTATTATACCAACCAAACACAAAGTATTATCCAATCTCATTGCCTATGGCAGCTCACTTTTATTTATGAGTAACATTAATGGTGGTATTTTAATAGTAAGCGTCTTTACCTCACTTATTTATACACTCATTTTTCCAATCGTTATCATGCCTTTGGTGTTAGGTAGTATGATACCTGGTTTTTATATAATTAGTGAACCTATCTTTAATGGTTTTGAGTTATCCTATCACTTATTTAAGGGCTACTTTCTAAAAATGCCTTACATAGGTTTATTAGGGATGAGTATCTATTTAGGGTTGTTTATCTATATTCACTTATCACACCATAAAAAAGATTATGTAAAAAGAAGCGTTTATTTAATAATGTATTTAGTATTCATTTATTTCACACCTTACATAAACCCTCAAGGAGAAGTGTTATTTCTAGATGTAGGCCAAGGCGATACAACCGTTATTAAAAGACCATTTAATACCTGTGTGATCGTGATTGATGCGCATCGGGGAAGTAGTGATTATTTAAAAACGTTAGGTGATATAAAAATAGATTATTTATTTTTAACCCATGGTGATTATGATCACGCAAGTGAAGCATCTAAGATTATAAATACACACAACGTATTAAATGTTTATACTAATCCCTATGATGCGAGTGAGCAGGTATCAGATATGGTTGTAAAAAGAACAAAAAGAGGTGATAAGTTTGTGTGCGGAGATGTCTTTATAGAGGTGTTAAGTCCCTATAAAGACTATGGCGATGATAATGACAATTCACTCGTTTTAAAAATCAAGGTTGATAAGCAGACGTATTTATTTACAGGCGATATTAGTGAAACCGTAGAACAAGATTTAGTTTCATATTATAAGACCCAGTTAAAAAGTGATTATTTGCACGTGAGTCATCATGGGTCTAACACGTCCACAAAAGAAGATTTTTTAATGTATGTAAACCCACATACCGCCATTATTAGTGTTGGTATTAATCGGTATCATCATCCCCATCAAGAAGTATTAGAAAGACTTCGGGTACATCAAATAAAAATTCTTAAAACCATTGATGAAAATACAATCATTATTAAGAAATATAGTTATCGAAGAAAGTATCAATTGTTGTGCATTTAAGGCAGTTTTAGTGTATAATAGTTAAAGAGGTTGATTGTATGAAGGACTATATTTATGCATTTGTTGGTGAAGATGAGTTTTTAGTTGAAAACGAAATCGAGAAACTCATTAAAAAATTAAAAGTTGATCCCTTTAACGTATTAACATATGATTTAGAAGAACAAGAATTGTTTGATTTTTTTCAAGAAATCACCACCATCAGCTTACTCTCAGATAGAAAAATTATTAAAGTAAGGAATGCATGGTTTTTTTATGAAGAAAGAGATGACGATATAAGCCCCTTATTTAGGTATTTTTCAAACCCTAAAACCGATACAGCGGTTGTTTTTATTTTAAATAAAGAACCAAATAAACAACTAGATATCTCTAAAGAAGCGTATAAATATGTTCGTTTTGAACATATTAAACCAATGACACCTGAAGAGATGTTACCTTATATTAAAAATTATCTACAATCTAAAAACTATAAAATCGCAAACGAGGCAGTTCATGAGTTATTAGAGCGTGTGAATTATGATTTTCATACCCTTTATAATGAAGTTGAGAAACTAAAACTCTATGCCTATGAAACAAAAACCATAACCCTAAGAGATATACAATTACTTGTCTCTAGAAACTTAGAAGATAACTTCTTTGAACTAACCAACGCGATTATTGCCAAAAATAAGCGTAGAATGTTAGAAATTTACTATGATCTACTTACGAAAAATGAAAAACCAACCCAAATTATTAACCACATTTCTAAAGCCTTAAAAGAAGTGATTACCACAAAACAGCTTTTAAAACAAGGCTTCAACCAAACGAGTATACAAGAGTATTTTAGTGTCTCTAGTGGTAAGGCTTACTATATGGTTAAAAACGCCAAAGAAACAAAAGACGATACCCTAAAGAAGCATTATGACACCCTTGCTCAATTGGATTTTAAAATTAAAAGTGGTGCGATTGATCCTAAACTTGGATTGGAACTTTGGTTGTTAGGAGGATAAATATGTTATATAAAACTTATGAATACATTCTTGCATTTGACTTTGAAACCAGTGGATTATCCCCTTATAATGACCGTATTATAGAAATTGGTGCAATCTTACTAAAACGTGAAGATAGCCTCTTTAAAGTTGAAAAGGAATTGAATTGTCTAATAAAACAATCCACTCCGCTTCCAAGTAAAATCGTAGAAATCACAGGGATTACCGATGAACTATTAAATGCTGAAGGTATTAGTGAAAGTGAAGCTTTCCATCGCTTTTTAGAAATCTATAAAAAAGACGCCCTTTTAGTGGCGTATAATTTAAGTTTTGATTATGCGTTTTTAGTGGAATTATTTAGAAGGCATTATAACGATAATACACTATTCATTCATAATGATATACTTGATGTGATGGCTGTTTATAAAGATAGACACCCTTATCCGCATCGACTCGATAATGTGGTTGAAACCTATAATATCTCTGTGGTAAATACCCATAGAGCCTTAGATGATGTGAAGGCAACCATTTTAGGGTTAATTAAAATGAGTGAAGAACGTAATACCATTTCTAAATATATTAACGTAATTGGCTATAACCCACGTTATGGTCCTACCTCATACCAAGCGCCACATGTCAGTTATGTCGCACAGTATGGGAACCGTTTAGAAATTGAAAAAAGGTAAAAAAAATACATCAATTCGATGCATTTAATTCATTAACAAGTTTTTGTAATTTAGATTTATGGTTTGAAACATAGTTACGGTGATAAATGCCCTTAGCTTGACCTTTATCTAATTTCTTGTTAGCAAAGTTTAATTTTATAACCGCTTCTTCATAATTACCTGCTTCAACCGCTAGTAAAACGGCTTTAATTGCTGTTTTAGTAGATGATTTAAAACTTTTATTGAGTTGTTGACGCTTGATATTGGTCTTATTACGTTTGATTTGCTGTTTAATGTTAGCCATTTTCTCACCTCCTTAGTAAAGTTCCGTTATAAATTTTAACATAACAACTAAGGTATTGCAACAATTAAATCATAAAAGTAAAAAAGAGGGATTAAAATCATGACACTTTCAAATAAAATAACGATAAGTAGAATACTACTTATTCCACTAATGGTATTGATGTTATATATCCAACCATTAAAAGAAATACAAACCATATTTAACTTAAATCTAGCTGAATTAATGTTTGCAATCTTATTTGTCGTTGCATCAGGAACCGACTTTTTAGATGGTTATTTAGCAAGAAAAAGAAACGAAGTAACAACCTTTGGTAAGTTTTTAGATCCAATCGCGGATAAGTTGTTGGTCTTAAGTGGGATGTTATACATTATTGTCTTTAAGACACAGTATGACTGGTGGTGGATTTTAGTCATTGTTGTTTTATTTAGAGAATTTGTCGTAAGTGCCCTTAGGATGATTGCCGCTAAAGAAAAAGTCATTGCAGCCACTTTTTCAGGTAAATTAAAAACGGTGGTTTTAATGGTTGCGATGATTATGATTTTATTTAATGATTTTGGCTTACAACAGATTATGGGTGCCAATGCACATTATATAAGCGATGCTTTATTTTATTTAGGTGTTTTCTTGACGGCGGTTAGTGGTTTTGATTATGTTTATAAAAATAAAGACGCATTCATGGTTGATAAATAAAAGAGTAAATTATAAAATGAGTTTGTATATATATGGTGGAGGTAAACAATGGAAAAGAAAAATGAAGCACTAAAAAGTGCGATGAAACAAATTGAAAAACAATTCGGAAAAGGCTCAATTATGCGCCTTGGAGAAGAAGCAGATAAAACATTAGAAGCCAGTTCATCTGGTTCATTATACTTAGATATTGCACTAGGTATTGGTGGATATCCTAAGGGAAGAATTATTGAAATTTATGGTCCAGAATCTAGTGGTAAAACAACTTTTGCCCTCCACGCGATTGCAGAAATGCAAAAAAGTGGTGGCTATGCCGCTTTTATCGATGCTGAACACGCGCTAGATCCATCTTATGCCAGAAACTTAGGTGTTGATGTCGATAATTTATTGCTTTCCCAACCAGATACTGGTGAGCAAGCTTTAGAAATCGCAGAGGCTTTAATTAGGAGTGGTGCGGTTGGTATGGTAGTTATTGATAGTGTTGCTGCCTTGGTACCTGAAGCGGAAATTTCAGGTGAAATGGGCGATTCACATGTGGGCTTACAAGCGCGTTTAATGAGTCAGGCGATGCGTAAGTTATCCGGTATTATTAGTAAAACCAATACCATTTGTATCTTTATTAATCAAATCAGAGAAAAAGTAGGCATCATGTTTGGGAACCCTGAAACAACCAGTGGTGGTAGAGCATTGAAATTTTATTCAAGTATTCGCCTAGAAATACGTAGAGGTGAACAATTAAAAATTGGTGCGGACTTAATTGGAAATAAAGCCAATGTTAGAGTCGTTAAAAATAAAGTTGCCCCACCATTTAAAACCGCGTCTTTAGATATTATTTATGGTAAAGGAATCTCTAAAACAGGAGAAATTGTAGATATCGCATCTGATTTAGATTTGGTTAAAAAAGCGGGCGCATGGTATTCTTATCAAGATGAAAAGATTGGTCAAGGTAGAGAAAATGCCAAGCAATACCTAGATAATAACCCTACCATTAAAGACACCCTTGAAAAACAGATTAGAGAGCATTATGCATTAAAATAAGACCTTAAATGGTCTTTTTTTGATAAAAAAACTTCTCAAAACGAGAAGTTATTGTGGTCTAACAATGGTTAGCGAATCATCATAGGTGACTTTTAAAATCAGTGTATGATTGGTGCTTTGGCTTAATCCTGCCACCGTTTCTGTGTAGTCAATGAGCGCCACGGGAACGAGGCCCGCATAAAGGTAACGGCGCCCGATGGCCGCAGGGAGCGTCGCGGTGCGCGTGGCGCTTCGATGCCCCTCGGCAACCAGCTGATAGTCGAGATAGTGGTAGTGATCCAT
>CAYLVT010000034.1:0-2145 GCA_964387195.1 uncultured Acholeplasmataceae bacterium | reverse complement strand
GCTTAATCCTGCCACCGTTTCAGTGTAGTCAATCTTAATGTATAAATAAGGCCCATCCGGTTTGACAAACGGTAGTATGGTTTTATCTAAGTTATAGTTAAATGGAATGACTAGACGTGTCGTTGGGGTTGTCTTTAAGATGGTTAACTCTTTTTCAGCTTTAGAATTATAAGAATCATTTCTAATGGATAATTGGCCATTTATTTTATTAACCTTTATTGTATTAACCGTTTCTTTAGGGGTAATTTCATAACTAAAGATGTATTTACCACCTTCATTTTTCTCATCAGGTTCTATAATTTCTTGAAGTTGAAATTCAAGGTCAAAGACCTCTTGTTTAGCGGTTACCTTTAAAGACTTATCTTCAAACAATACCGTTTGATTGGTCAGTGCGTTAGCTGCATAGACAGCGGGAATGACTAAAAGCGGTAGTAAGACAAAAAAAAGTATTAAAGTAAATGTTAAAAGTCTATGTTTTTGAAAAAAGTTTTTCTGATTATGTTTATTCATTTATATCCCTCACTCGTATCATTATACAACAATGTGAAAAAAAAGAAAAGACCATCTTATGATGTGTTCAAAGGTAAAGGATGACTATCCAATTCCAAGCAAGACAAACCTATTTAATGGATTGTCTTAAAGATAAACACCCTAAAGCCAGCCTAGATGATGTTTCGTTTGACCGGTTTCTTGGTATTTATCATGGTAGCCTTGTTGCTGTATTTTATGGAGGACAGTATCATGGTGTACACTTGGATGTTGTAAGAGAAGAGGAAAATGAAGGGTTTGTTTTTTCTTATCCTGACGGCTATCCAATATTAGTTTGGAAAGATCAAAAACTCTACACCTTAACTGAAGCCTATGGTTTGGGCATTTTAACGAAAGATAATTTAACAACCATATATGATGTTTATTACAACTAAAAAAGTCTAGTGAGAGAATTAAACTAAAGAAGTGAATTCATGTTTAAAACATACAAAGTACTGAAAGTGTTAATATTAGCCAATAACTTTTCAATAGACAAATCTTCGCCTTGAATTCAATAATGTGAAAATTAAATGATTATATCGCATAATTAGTCTTGAACACATTTAAAGCATAGATAAATTGACTAATCAAAAGATTTAATGTTATAATACTTACAGTTTATATATTAAACTAATAAAAGATATAAAATTGTATTTGTGACATTCAAATATAACAATTTAATCTATGGAGGAAAGTATGACTACATTAGAAATTATCTTACTGATCCTCACTTTGCTTTTATTATTTGCAGGACCTTTAGCAGGGTATTTTTTACGTGTAAAACAACACGAAAAATCAATCCAACATTCTAAAGAACAGGCAGAAAATATTATTGAAGAAGGTAAAAAAGAGGCAGAAAACTACAAGAAAGAAGCCATTTTAGAAGCCAGACAAGAAATTTTTAACCAAAGAAAAGATTTTGAAAAAGATGTAAAAGAACGTAGACAAGTCGTCATCGATTTAGAAACAAAGATTTCTAAACGTGAAGAAATGCTTAATAACAGAAGCGCAAATTTAGACCGCCGTGAAGAGCATTTGGCTACAAAAGAAATTAAATTGGATGAGAAGAAACTTGAGATTGATCAATTAAATAGCAAAGTTGAAGAACTTGTAAGAGAACAAGAACAAAAACTGATTGAAATATCAGGAATATCGGTTGATGAAGCCCAAACTATCATTATGGAGCGCGTTAAAACATCGATGCAAGATGAAATCGCAGCGTATATTAAAGAAGCTGAAGAAAACGCAAAAATTGAAGCCGATACAAGAGCTAAAATGTATTTAACACTTGCCATTCAAAAATACGCAAGTGAAACAACCACAGAACGAACCGTATCTGTTGTTGATCTACCGTCTGAAGAAATGAAGGGTAGAATTATTGGACGTGAAGGAAGAAACATTCGAACCTTTGAAGCGCTAACGGGTGTTGATTTAATTATTGATGATACCCCAGAAGCGGTTGTATTATCAGGGTTTGATCCGGTTAGAAGAGAAGTGGCAAAACGCGCGCTATCTTCATTGGTTGAGGATGGAAGAATTCATCCAGGACGTATTGAAGAAGTCGTTGAAAGATGTCAAGCGGAAGTTGAACCATCTAACTGTCAATCTGGTGAAGAT
>CAYLVT010000033.1:0-7641 GCA_964387195.1 uncultured Acholeplasmataceae bacterium | reverse complement strand
AGATAAGTTATCAAACGTTAGCCCTTTAATTTGTTCTACTAACAATTCCAGTGGCTCTTTTTCAAAAAAATCACCATATATTTTTAAATCAAGTATGGTTTTATTTTTGATTTCTACATACAAATCAACTTCACCAAAAGAAAACCTTTCTTTGATGTTTATTGCATATTTAGGGTTATTTCCATAAATATAGGCATCACTATTAAACGCATGGGATTTTTCGATAACTTGCGTAAGCTGTTCCTCGGTTAACGTAATCGTTTTAAACCTAGAAAAATACGCATCCATCTTTTCTCTAAAGGCTTCCCTTGTTAATTTGATGTAGGGTTTTAAGTTTGTGACTCTTGATTTAACACTTCCTATCCCTTTAGATTTTAGTTTTAATTTAGATGGGTTTAACACATTATTTAAAATCGATAAATCCGTATCGTAAAGAATCGTACCATGTAAGACATGACCATCTTTTGTTTGATAATAGGCATTACCTGAGAACTTCATCCCTTCAAAAACCAAGTCATTTCTTCCTGAAAATTCCACATCAATGTATGATGATAAAAAGTCTTTAATCAAGCCTAAAAACACATAATACATCTCTTCTTTAGGTCGTTTTGATACGAAACTATACTTTATACAATTGTAATCATTAAACACAGCACCACCACCAGAAGGTCTACGATAAACCTTGATGTTGTGCTTATTTAAGTAATCAAGATGAACCTCATTTTCTAGTAATTGGTTTTTTCCAATAATAACACTATCAAAGACATCCCATATAAAGACGGCTTCTATTTGTTGTTCTAATAAATAGGCCTCTAACGCGAAGTAAAATGGGTCTATTCTTTGTTTAATCGGTAGTTTTATAAATTGCATAGGTTTCCTCTAAAATGGTTATTAATCTAGGAATTTCTTTTAATGTAATCGCACTTAAAGCGATTCTTAAGCCTTTATGGGTTGGTATAATATAGACTTTATTATTAATTAATGCTTCACTAAATATGAGCGGATTATCACACTTTAATGTAATAAAGAACCCTTCCTTATAAGGATAAATCGGTAACTCTTTTTCTTTAGCTAGTTCGATAAAAGCCTCACTTCTTTGTTTAAGGAGTTCAATAAGTTTTGTTTGTTCATTTGTTAAGTTTGATTTATGAATAATTTCAGACAATAATAACACACTTAAACTGTTTGGAGCACCTAGTGTTGATCCTGTAACAAACTTCATGTATTGTTCAAACGCTTCCTTTTCCTCCAAAGTGGGTGCTAAGTAAATTAAAGCCCCCATTCTAATACCATAAACTAAGTAAGACTTTGACCCACTAAAGGCTAATAAAAGTGGTTGCTTTCTTTCTATAAATAATGGCATAACTGATTTTAGATAATTTGTTGAAAAGTCAAGATAAGCAATATCGATGATTAACGTGACGTGACGATACTTTGATAAAATATCTAACAGTTGTTCATATTCTTCTATGGATAGCGAATAACCCGTTGGGTTATGCGCTGGATCATTTAACACAAACAAGATATCTTCTTCATAGGTTTTAAAGCATTCTTCAACCGCATTTAAATTAAACCCTTCATTTGAAAAAAGACTGTATGTCGCCGTTTTACAACCTACATTTTGGGCAATTTGATCATATTCTTGCCATCTTATATCTGGAAGTAAAATAATGCCCCTATGTCTTTTAAAGGCTAAATGTAGTGCACCACTACCCCCACTAGACCAGTTAGAAGCGAGATAAAATGTTTTATTAATGTCATCTAATTGTGATTTAAATAAATATTGATAAATACTTCTTTTGTATAACTCACCACCATCTTGAGGTAAGTAGTTTCTCATGGTGACTAGGTTAACATCTTGTAGCGCTTCATCGACACAATCCAATGTTAAAAATTCACCTTCTTCGTCTAATAAGACACCCAAAGTGGCATTGATAACTTTATGATCTTTTTTCTTGTGTGAAGAGGCTTCTTTAGCTATAGATAATATATCTATATCTAACAACTTACCATCCATTAAACCACGCTCCATATAAATTATAACATAAGTATTGATAATTTATCGAGTAAGTCCAATTAAAAAATAAAACACACAATTATTAAAATTAAATGTGTGTTTCAATGATTTTTTTGGGGTTGTTTATAAACAAATCTTCTGCTAGTTGTTTACCAAATTTTTTTAATATATATAGATACGCTTTATCTAATGTATTGCCTCTATTGGTATCATTATGCGCATCACTAGCGATAAAATCTACATAGCCTTTTTTAAGTAAATACTTTGTAATCTTTTTATCTTTTCTATAACTCGATATACCAAGGACGGATTCTGAGTTTACTTGAAAGAGTGCAACTTCTTTAATCTCTTCATAGTCCGTTTTTGTTAAGTAGTGATAGCGTTCAATATGGGCAATAATTGGAATTAAACCTCTTGCCTTCATATTATAACAGACCTCTTCAATCGGTTCTTTTTCAATGGTGGAAAACTCTATTAACATGTAATTAGAGTGACCAAGTGTAAACTTTTTTAAGGGTTTTAAAGCATTGTATTTATACTCTCTACCTAAGTGTAGGTTAATCGGTTTATCTTTATAATAATCTATGAGCTTATTAAACTTATCTTCTACATCCATTGATTTATATTTTCGATTATAGTGAGGCGTTAAAATGATGTCACTGATACCAATGTTTATGGCTTGGTCAATCATTTTTATGGAGTCTTCTATTGTTTTGGCACCATCATCAATGCCAAATATGGCATGATTATGGATATCAATCATTGTAGTAGTAATAATGTTCCCGCTTAGGTATTTTCACTTGCGTTAATACAATACCTAAGATATTGATATTTCTACGTTTAAGCGTATCTATACTTTCTTTTATTAGACTTTTTTTAACGATGTTATTACCTAGAATGTATAAAAGACCATCGGCTAGTTTACTTGTAATTAACGCATCCGCATTGACTTGCATCGGTGGCGTATCTAAGATAATGTAGTCATACTTTTCTTTAAGTGATTCAATTAAATCTGATAACTTCTTTGATTCTAACACTGATGTGACACTTCCACGTTGTGGTCCTGTTGGAATAAAGTCAATGCCTTTATCTGTTTTAACAATCAATTCTTCCTCATCTACTTTTTCTAGTAAATACCTATTAATGCCACTAACGTTGGCGTGGTTAAAGATACGATTAATCTTTGGCTTTCTTAAGTCTAAGTCGATGATCAAAGTACGGTATCCCTTTTGTGCAAGTACATAAGCTAAGTTTCCAACAATCGTTGTTTTCCCTTCGGTTGGTAGTGTGGAGGTGACTTGAATCACTTTATAGAGTTTATCAATATTGACTAACTCTAAATTGATGACAAACTTCTCAATTGCATTACTCACTGGGGAATTTGGGTTTAATTCAACCTCAATGTACTCATAACTTTCTTTACGTGGTTTTTTAAACATGTTTACTTACCTCATATTCTGGAATCACTCCGATAACTTCAATCTCTAACTCGTGTTCGACTTCTTGTTTAGAACGGTAGGTGTTTCTACTTAAATCGATAATTAAAATAATGCCTGCACCAACTATACCACCTAATAAAAATCCAACCATTAAGTATAGGGTTTTATTGGGTGAGTGATAAAAGCCTTTTTTGGCAGAGGTTAGGATAATAAAAGTACCTTCAAAGAAGTCATATTCATTATCCGCTGATTCGGTCGATGAATTGGCTAATTGATAGGCTGTATTAAACACTTCATTAACCACGCGCACTGCTAAATCTTTATCTTCATGAATAAATGATAGTTTTAAAATGATGGACTGCGCCGATTTTGATGTAGTCAAACCACTGCTTATTTGACCCAGGGTAATTACTTCACCTTGATCGTTGATGTTTGCGTATACTTGTTCTAAAACGGCGTCTGATTTAAAAAACGCTTCAATTGTATCGACATACGTAATCGCTTCTCTGGTTGTATATTCCCCTGTTGCTGAGGGCTTACCTCTCACAATGGTTTCAGTCGTAGCTCTATATTTAGGGGTTATGAGTTGAAATGCCATAACATAGGCAACAACAACACCAATCAAAACCGTAATTGCGATAATATACCAATGTTTAATAAATGCTTTAAATAAGTCATTTAAACTAATTGTTCTTTCCGTTGAATTTTCCATAGGTTCTCCTTTTTAATTTAGTGATAGATAAATACTATATTATTTATTATATCTAATTTAGTTGTTAAAGTCTATCTTTAGATTAAAGCCTTTAACTCAAAGAGTAAATCTCTATATTCAGCGGCTTTTTCAAAGTCTAATTCTTTAGCCGCGTTTTTCATCAGCCGCTCAATATCGCTAATTTGTGCCGTTAGCTGTCGTTTTGATTTTGGTTTTTGAACTTCTTCAAATACTTTAATAGAGATATCATCTCTAATCGCTTTTGAGACGGTTACTGGTTTTAATTGATGCTTTTTATTAAAGGCATCTTGAATACTTCGTCTTCTATTTGTTTCCTTAATGGCCTTAACCATCGCATCGCTTTCTTTATCAGCATACATAATAACCTTACCGTTTGCATTTCTTGCGGCACGACCAATGGTTTGAATTAAACTGCGTTCACTTCTTAAAAACCCTTGTTTATCAGCATCCAAAATCGCCACCAATGAAACTTCTGGTAAGTCAAGTCCTTCCCTTAAAAGGTTAATACCTATTAAAACATCGTATACCCCTAATCTTAAATCTCTTAATATTTCAATTCTTTCTAATGATTTAATCTCACTATGTAAGTAGGCTACTTTTAAGCCTAACTTTTTAAAATAATCCGTTAAATCCTCACTCATCTTAATCGTTAGAGTTGTTACAAGCGTACGCTCATTTTTAGAAATACGCTCAACGATTTGCGCGTATAAATCATCAATTTGTCCATAAGATGGTTTTACTTCAACTATCGGATCAAGTAAGTACGTTGGCCTAATAATTTGTTCAATAATGGGGTAATTCTTATCCAGTTCATAATCCCCTGGTGTGGCAGAGAGATAGATGACTTTATCCATTTTTTGTTCAAATTCATCAAATCTAAGGGGTCTATTATCAAGGGCACTGGGTAGTCTAAAACCATAATCAACAAGTGTTTGTTTTCTTGATCTATCACCATTATACATGCCCCTTACTTGAGGAAGTGTAACGTGTGATTCATCAATTATCAATAAATAATCACCCGAGAAAAAATCCAGTAGTGTTGCGGGGGTTTCACCTTCTTTGCGTAAGGCAATATGCCTTGCATAGTTTTCAATACCTGGACAGGTCCCTATTTCTTCTAGAAGTTCAATATCATAGCGCGTTCTCATTTGAATGCGTTCTTTTTCTAGGAGTTTATTTTCTTTACTAAAATAGTCAATTCTTTCACTGAGTTCTTCTTTAATTCTTCTAATAGATTCATTGAGTTTTTCTTTATTGGTCATAAAGTGAGTTGCTGGAAAAATAGTAATAAATTCCATCGTTTCAAGCACATTACCTGTTATTACATCAAAGCGTCTAATGCGTTCAATTTCATCGCCGAAAAACTCAACCCTTATCCCTTCTTCATGGACATTTGAAGGGATAATCTCAACCACATCACCTCGCACACGAAAGGTTCCTCTTTGAAAGTCAATGTCATTTCTTTGATAACTTAAACTTACGAGTTTATCTAATAAATCCCTTTGATCTAGATGGTCGTTTCTTCTTAAAAAGATAATCCCTCTTTTATAGTCCTCTGGGTCTCCAATCCCATAGATACAAGACACACTCGCAACCACAATCACATCTTCACGCTCAAGTAATGATGCGGTTGTGCTATGTCTAAGCTCATCAATTTCATCGTTGATGTTAGCGTCTTTTTCGATATAGGTATCACTTCGTACTACGTAAGCTTCAGGCTGATAATAGTCATAATAAGATATAAAATACTCTACTCTATTCTCTGGGAAAAACGCTTTTAATTCACTGTAGAGTTGACCCGCAAGTGTTTTATTATGCGCTAAAACAAGTGTTTTTTTACCAATTGATTGTATAACATTAGAAATGGTAAATGTCTTACCTGTGCCTGTTGCACCTCGTAAGACTTGATGTTTTATCCCTTTATTGAAATTATCGGTTAAAGCATTAATTGCCTCAATTTGATCACCCATTGGAGTAAAGGGTGCTTTTAAATTAAACTTCATACATACATTATAACACGGTTTATACTAGGCTTTTTATATACAATAAAAAAAAAGATTAGCACACGGCTAATCTTCATCAATCTCAGCGTCAACAACTTCTTCATAATCAACTACTGCAATGGTTACTTTTGGTGGGAACAATGCTTCTAATAACGCAATTAAACCCTCAAGTAAAATAAGACCACCAATGAGTTGATATATAACTTCAGCTTCACTACCGATTGCATAAATCATTAATACCACAGATAATGCAAAGAATAACGCAGATACAATCACACCAACCAACCAATGTTTATTGTTATGTCTATTGGTAATCGTAACGATGAGTCGAATGAGTAGTGAAATCATAATGAGTATTGAAAAGAGGATGGTGAATACTTTAGCAATTTCCATAATAAAGCCTGTAAATACTAAGAAGACAACCCCTAATACTAAATAGACAATACTGACAATCATTTCTGTATTATTTTGAACCTTAGCTTGGCTGTAGACGATTAACTTTAAATACCCTACAACAATTAAAAACACACCGACGATGGTAATGGCAAGTTGAAGCATTTCAGTTGGGTTTAAAATAATTAATACGCCCATCAAAATAACAACAGCCGCCAAAATAATATCCATCACTTGAGATTTTTTCATATTAAATCACTCCTTATACATTATTTATATTATAAACAATAATGAGACTCTATTTAACAATAAAGGTCATTTATGGGAAATTTACGCTATTTTAGGTACTAAATCAAATAAACGTATCAAGGTTGATTTATCTTTTTCCTTGAAAGCTTCTTCTATTGGATAGTGGACTAAGTCTTCATGACGAATACCAATCGCAACACCATAGATTTCTTTCATTGCAAGTTCAACAGCATAAGCACCCATTCTACCAGCAAGCATTCGATCTTGAGGCACGGGCGATCCTCCCCGTTGGACATAACCTAAAACCGTTGCCCGACATGAAAAACCAGATTGTTCCGTAATTTCCTTAGCCAAATCATACACGTTTAAAATGTTTTCAGTAATTACGATGATCGCATTTCTTCTGCCTTCTAATTTGTGGCGTTTAAGAGCCTCTATAATTGCTTTTTTATCCATCGGGTGTTCGGGGGTTATAATAAACTCCGCACCAGTGGATAATCCTGCATATAAGGCAAGATCACCATTATGTCTGCCCATCGTTTCAACAATACTTGCGCGTTGATGTGAACTTGACGTATCTTTGAGCTTATCGATATCATCAACAATGGTTTGTAGGGCGGTATGAAAGCCAATGGTATAATCTGTACCCGCAATGTCATTATCAATCGATCCAGGGATAGTTATGGTTGGGAATCCTTCATTATTAAGTGCCATCGCTCCCCGGTAAGTGCCATCGCCACCAATAACAATTAAGCAGTCAATACCTGCCCTTCTTAAGTTATCAATCGCTATACTCCTAACTTCTTT
>CAYLVT010000032.1:0-8307 GCA_964387195.1 uncultured Acholeplasmataceae bacterium | reverse complement strand
TTTTTATTTTTAAACCACGCATCATCGTTCCACTCATAACCATCAATATCATAAACTTTACTTGCGGTTTGAGGGCGCTCTTCACTAAAGGTTGCATAAGGATCTGCTTTATATAAACTTTGATAACAAGTATCAATAGAGTATTTATACGTTGCCCATTCTAAGTTCCAAGGTATGGTAATACTCCATATCCCACTCTCATCAATTTTCGTTAATTCATGAGATAATGTATTCCAATGATTAAACTCGCCAACCACAGCCACTTTTTTTGCATTGGGTGCATAAACGGTAAACCGGGTTGAGATGATTTTTCCATTTTCATCTTTGTTTAAAAAGGAACCAAATATTCGTTTGGCATCATAGAGTTTACCTTGGTTAAAGAAATAAGCATCTTCACTAGAAACTTTATACATTTTATACCTCCTCAAGTACTTTTTTGATTGTTTCATAACGAAACCCCCTTCTTAAAAGGGCGTTTTTGATCGCTTCATATTTTTTTTGTTCATCGTAGTTATTAAATTTCCGTTTTAAACGCTCATAATGAGGTTTAATGGTTGAAAGTTCATCAAAGTTATCTATTAAGTATTTATTGATATAGGTGTTAATATCTTGGATATCATAACCTAAATTAATAAGTCTTCTTTGAATCGTTTCTTTGGTTTTTTGATAATTTTCTTTTTTAACGGTTAAGCATAAAGACTTCACCTGAAACTCAACGTTTTTATCAATATGGTTTTTTAAGGTTTCATCAATAATGCGTTCATGAATACCTTTGTCGATTAACATCGCTTTGAGTCTTGTTTTACCGTATTTATGTTCATAGCGATGGACTAAGTCTTGGGCGTATAATTGATCGTTTAAATACCCCTTTTGTTTATAAGAGGTTGTGAGTTCTTCAATGAGTTCTTTACTAGCGTTTAAGCTTCTTAAATACACTTTAAAGTCTCTGACACTTCTAGATCTTGCAACGTAAATAACAGACTTTCTTTTAATATAGGCAATGTCATTCTCTTTAATGATGTTTCTAAATTGTTTTAGCGTAATGGTTTGATTTTTCTTAAGTTTATTATCAAGAAAAACACTCATCTCAAGATGAATGATTTCTTGGTCAATATAGACATGATAACCATGTTTGGTTTTTTTAATGTCGCTAATAATCATATTAGGCCCCTATTTGACTAAGCGCAAACGTTAATTGATGATCATGAGCTCGATCTTTAATTAATGTTCTATAATAATCAATTAAATGAAGTTGTGTTGCCGCATCTAATGTTTTAGTTGTGGGGATACTATTGGCTTCTTGATAAGCTAAAATCATCGCTTCTAAATAATCATCGAATAAACCCGGTTCATAAAAGGAAGGGTGGTTTATGGATAGTAAGTATTGATAGGTTTTGATCATCGGATGGGATTCACCCTTTTCAAAGGTTTGATACACCACCGGATAATCAAGCGCTAATACACCACTTTGTGGGGCATGAATATCCACCTCAATGCCGCCTTCAACACTCGTTTTATCGTTTAATAACCAATAGCCTCCAGTAATACTTAAATACGTGCCCTCTTGAAAGGTCTTTAGTAGTACCGAGGTTTGATAGACATCTTTACCAAAGGTTTTCTCACCAATGAGTTTATGATTGTATTGTTTAAGTGTTCCTGAAACCACTTCACTGGCACTGGCACTATTGTTGTTAACGAGAACCTTGATTGGGTATGTTTTTTCGGTGATTGGTTCATTGACGTAGGCATTGTATTGGTTGGATTTGGGAGAATATAAGTATAGGTAAGGTTCTGTATCATTAATAAATAACTTTAAGATATTAACCGCACTACTTAAATACCCACCGCCATTATCTCTTACATCTATTAATAAACCTTCAATGTTTTTTGATTCTAAGTCTTCTAATGCATCCGCAAATGCCTCATCAGTTCCATCGGCAAACCTTAGTATTCTAATATAACCATAGGTGTCTATTTTTTGATATTCTATGCTCTTAAAAGGTACTTCAAAGAGCGTCATTGTAACGTTAACTGAATCATTAAACCGTTTAATAGTTAACAATTTTTCATCGCCTTCATTACCCTTTAGTGTTGCCGCTTTTTCTTCAAAGCTTAACCCCTTTAAAGGTGTGCCTTTAACGTGTGTAATAATATCACCAACATACACAAACTCATCGCTATTGGTAAGCGTATTGATATCGGTAATTAAAATACCTTCTTCATGCTCACTTATAGTTAAGCCTAAACCAATATATTTTTCGCCCATATCAATACTTCTGGTTGTGGTAATAATTTGGGTGTATCTATCGGTATAGGATAATAATTCATCCACACTTTTAACCTTCGATACATCAATGGGGAAGTTTTTATAGTAATAGCTATTTAAATAGGTAAAAACCTCCATAATTTGAGGATCACTATTATGAGGGGTGCTTGGTTTTGGATTGGGCACATTTACATTTAACTGACACCCCGTTAATGCAAAAGTAAATACCAATAAAACGATTAGAAATAATCTTTTAATCCCGCGAAAAGCCACGTCCGACCGCCTCCTTTGTTTGTGCAATGAAGGTAAATGCTTCATTGTCTGTTTCTTCTATGACATGTCTAATTAAGTTTAATTCTCTTTTGTTAACAACACAAATAACCAAAGTTTTATCCTCATCACTATAACCACCTTTCGCATCAATCATCGTGACACCTCTATCCACCGTTTTAAAGATCGCCTCTTTTACTTCTATTGGATAATTGGTAACGATAAATAACGTTGATCCGGCTCTGCCTTTAATGGAATACTGATCAATAATAATCGAAATTAAAATGACGCTGGCGATGGAGAAGAAAAACTTTTCAATATTTTGAAATGCAATAAAGCCAAGTAAGACAATTAAACCGTCGGTTACAATAAATGAAAAGGTATAATTGCGGTGGTATTTTTTATGAAGTATCACTTGAGCAATATCCATACCACCAGTTGATCCACCGTTTCTAAAGACGATACCTAAGCCAAAACCCACAAATAAACTACCTAATATCGCACTGACAAGCAGTGGGGTTTCACTGAGGTGGTCAATGATGAGTGTTTCGCTAATCTTTAGGGTTTGAAGTATGAAGATAACTAAAGGTGAAAACAGTGAACCAAATAAGGTTTTTATAAAGAATTGTTTACCTAAAAAAAGTAACCCAATTAATAAGAACGCAACGTTTAAGAGTAAAATCGTTATCCATGCGGCAATATGAAACTTCACAAAAATAACAGAAAGCCCAGTAACGCCTCCTGTTACTAAACCCATGGGTAAATAGAAAAAATAAAATCCCAGATTCATTAACACAATACCAAATACGATTAATGATATTTCAAGTATTCTATCTTTTTTCATGCAATCTCCTTTAAATAGGCTTTAATAAATGAATCAATATCCCCATCCATCACATCGTCCGTTTGGGAGGTTTCTTGATTGGTTCTATGGTCTTTTACCATTTGATAAGGGTGAAAGACATACGATCTAATTTGGGAGCCCCAAGCGATATCTTTTTGGTCTCCTTTTAAAGAATCGATGTTTTGTTGTTGTTTTTGTGCTTCGAGTTGAGCCAGTTTACTTTTTAAAATTGAAAGTGCGGTTTCTCTGTTTTTAATTTGGCTACGCTCGTTTTGACAGGTGACTACGATACCCGTAGGTAGGTGGGTAATCCGAACCGCACTGTCTGTTGTATTCACCGACTGTCCACCAGCACCACTTGAGCGGTAAACATCAACCTTTAAATCCGCATCATTAACCTCTATTTTTATCGTATCATCAAACACAGGGATCACTTCACATGATACAAATGAGGTATGCCTTCGACTGTTTGAATCAAACGGGCTTATTCTAACTAAACGGTGAACACCATGTTCACTTTTTAAATTGCCATAAGCATACGCGCCTTTTATTTTTAACGTTGCACTTTTTATGCCGGCTTCTTCACCGTCTTGATAATCAATAAGTTCTACTTTATACTTCTTTCTTTGTGCATAACGTACATACATTCTATAAAGCATACTGCCCCAGTCCATACTCTCTGTCCCACCAGCACCCGGATGTAACTCCAAATAACAATCATACTTATCGTATGGACCCGATAAGAGTGTATACACTTCAAAGTCTTTAATCATTTTACTTAAAGATTTCACTTCTTCTATGATAAGTGCGTAGTCTTCCGAGCCTTCATCGGTTATTTCTAAGAGTTCTTCAATCGATAAGTAAGTTGATTTAATGGTTTCATACGTATCAACTTTATCTTTTTTATCGTTTAATTCTTCGATAATCGATTTTGCATACGATACATCATTCCAAAAGTCGGGCTTTAGTTGAATGGACATTAACTCATTAACCCTTTCTTTAAGTGTATCTAACTTTAAGGAAACAAATAACGTTTCGATTGATTCATTGAATTGTTCTAAATGTTTATATAATTCATATTTTTCCATAATTATCTATAATCATTATAACATAATGTTAAAGACTAAAGAATAAAAAAAGCAAAGTTTACATGCGCAACTTTGCTTCTTTAATGTTTGGTTTATATTTAGGGTTCTTCTTTTAAAAACTCAATTTGGGGAGCGTTGGCTTTTAGTCCTAAATCAATGCCTAGTGCATCAGCAATAACTTTACCAAAACTAATATTTAGAGTTTCCTCTAAGACCACTTCTTGTTTTACAGGACCACCAAAGATAATGCCAAATATGTGTCTAGATTCTGGTAGGTATGTATCATGGGTGGCACTAAAGTATTTCGCTGTATTTGCAAAATGATATCGTTCACTTGCAACAACCATTAAATCAAGGTTAGCGCCTCTCCATATTTGTTGCCTAATCAACTCTACTTTATTAAATACTTTATAGATGTAGGGTTCTTGTTCTAAAACGGTCTGAATATCGATGAGTTCTTGAATCGTTGGTGTGATACCGATGAAGGTAAGCCCTTTTTGAAGATTATCTCCAACTGAAACAATGGTTGTATCTGGACTAGGACTTTGACCATTTTGAAGGTTTTCAAATTTGTAATTTGGATTCAAACTTTCGATTTTAGCTTTTAAATCCGGAAGTTTTGAATTACCATAAGGATCACCAAGCGTATATGCTCCATAAGGTGCCATACCATGGTCTGTGGTAATGGCAAATACGGTTTTATCATAAATACCGGCTTGCTTGTATACCTCTACAACTTCACCAATTTTAGCATCCAGTTTAGCAAGCGCGTTAATAACGTTATCAATTCTACCTTCTAAACTTAAAGCAGGGGAATTCCCATAAGATGAACTATTATGGCCAACCGCATCTAAATCATCTGCATAAATGGTAAATAATCTAGGAATAGCGGTCAGTTGTAGTGTGGTGCTATTCGAAGTAAACGGCTCTAAACGTAGAGCTTTTAGTGCTTGATCAAAACGAAGTTCACCCGTTGCGGTTTCCCCGGTAGGAACATTGATGTAGAGTTTGTTTAGATCCGTTGTTGATAATGGGTCTGGATAGGCTGGATAATGTCTTACAGAAGCCATCGTTATCCCTTGTTCTGCTGCTACTTGATAAAAGGTTGGGGCTTGGTTTGTTCTTCCTTGATCAATGACTTTATTTTGAGTTTTATCAAAATATGAAATCACATTGGTGGTTTGATTTGAATGGGCCCCTGAAATAATCGCTGCCTGAACAGCGTTTGTAACAGCGGGGAATATTGTTTGTAAGTTTTCAAAAAACATCCCCTCTCCACCATAATACACTAAATTAGGTATAACACCTCGTTGTTTAGCCTCATCATAAATATATCTTGGAAACCCATCTAAGTTAATGTATACTGCATAATATTCCGTTTCTTCCGGGGGAATGACTGTGATGTATTCGATTGTAATGGTTGTGTCTTCAACGATAATAAATGTATAAGTATCATCGCTTAATTCACTCACTTTTTCAACACCATTAACTTTAAAAGAGGCCACTTCAGAAGGTGGATTATGTATCGTTAAAAACACTTCTGTGTTCTCTTTAATCTTTGTATTATCCGCTTGATCTGATGTAATATCTTCTGGAAGATTAAGCGAATAGTATTTAATAATTGGTGGATCAACGATAACTTCTTTATCTTCCAATTTAATAGATACCACAGTATCACTTGTTATTTCAAAAGCAAGTTTATCGTTATCAAGTAAATCTCTATGCTCCTCACTGTTAATTTTTAAGGAAGTTAATTGTTTGTTTTCTGGAATAGATATCATTAAAACAACCAATTCATTGGCTTTGATTTTAGAGTTATCTGCTTGGTTAGATGTAACTTCACTAGGTAGTGTTAATTCATAAAATACCTCTTCCTTAATGGGTTGTTTTTCACATCCTACTAACGCTATTGATAACAATAATATAAAAAATAATCTCTTCATGTTTATATCACCTCATTAAATATTAACGGTGAGCCAAGGGCTACTTAGGCCCTTGGTACTGTTTTATAAAACTATTCTGGTTTTGTTGTGTATAAGTTATACCAACCGATTCTACCCATTGTGTTTTCTGTGATTCCTAAATATGTTAGTGGATAGCCGCTATCTACAGGAACTTCAATATCCGCTGTGTTGTGAATTTCCGGTGCATGGACATCTGAAACACCCATTAATTTCATTGGTTTTAAAGCATCAGTTTCTAGATACCAATCACTGTATGCGTAGGTTTCTTGAGTTACAACATATCTCATTAATGTGTTGAAATAACCTGGTGCAGCGTGATCAGGTACTGTATATTGCATACTCATATTAGTATCCCATCTTTTACCGGTGGCAGCGTAAGCACCGTCATCAATATTTTGGTAGAATATCGCTGTAACAACAGGTGTAACTGCCTTTTGAACAAACGTCAAGTAGGATGCAAAGTTAGCATTATATATATCAAAACCGGTATTTTTATTTGCTACTAATGGTAAGCCTAAATCGTTATCTGAAGAGTCCCAAAAACGCATTCTAAGAGCCAATGAATTCACAGATTCTCTTGCGCCATTATGAATCATCTTGCTGTGATCGATACTTCCACCCACATAAACTTCTTCAGGTTTGTTAAAAATCTTAAACTCATAACTATATTGGGTTGCACCTGCAGGAATTGCTGGA
The DNA here is from genome assembly GCA_964387195.1 of uncultured Acholeplasmataceae bacterium. Taxonomy (GTDB): domain Bacteria; phylum Bacillota_I; class Bacilli_A; order Acholeplasmatales; family UBA5453; genus DUQU01. The sequence goes on along the minus strand of CAYLVT010000032.1, from coordinate 1,179 downwards.
TTTGCTTCCGCAGGTAGTTCAGAAATTGGGAATTTCTCATCACTGATTTTTTGAATTTGAACGCCTCTATTATCCATACCTGAATTGCCAACCCAGTTATCGCTTTTTGCCATGGTTAAACCAACACCTACATCATAATTCCAACCATTATCTGTTCTTGCTAACATATAATGAGGTCTTAATGGGAAAACTGGCATTGTTTCTGGAATACTGAACCTTGACTTAAATTTATCAATAGACAAGTCTCCACCTTGCTCACCTTCAAATAAGAGGCTTTTTGCGTTATCAGTTTCAACAACCTTTCTTGGAGTACCTGTTGATTCTACGTTCCATGGACGACCATTAACAATCCAAAGTACCGCAGAGCTAAGTGCAGGAATGATCATCTCTTCATCAATATAAATAGCACTACGCATAGCGTGTGGCTCTTGAAAAATACCGCCATATTCTGTATTCTGTTTAGCAAGGTCAGCAAATACAACTCTATGACCCTTTAAATTATAAGGATCATTGGTGTTATTAAATATTTCGATATGCTCATAAGTTGCTAAATCCACATTAATTTCAGTAATTAATAAATCAGGGGCAAGTGCAATTGGTGCGGTAATTTCAACATTTTCAACAACTCCCATGTTATAACCTTTTATTATCTTAGTAGGAATCGATGTATCAATTGGATTATCGACCACATGGAATGGCATGCTTCCACTACCATAAGCTGATGTAACACTTAGTGTGTGTTCACCTAATTCAAGTTCTGCATCTTGTAGAGCTTGACCTACGACACTGATTGTTTCGTTTTCAATATCAAAATCAATAACGAACTGTAATACTTTGTCATTAATTTTAACAACTAAGCCGTCACCTGTGACGTCATCATAGGTTGCGCCAAAAAGGTTAATGTCAGCTTTTAAACCAGTGGTATCCGCTATTGCACCTGGCATCCAGTGATAAAGGGTACCTGTTAATTCAGGATTTAAGTCTTCAAACGTAATGGTAACCTCGATGTCTTTAGTCATTGTAACTTTAAGTTTGTTATCAACAATATCTTCTAATTTATCAACACCATCTACCATAAATGTAGCCACTTTCTTACCTTCTGGTACCGTAATCGTTAATTCAACTTCTGTGTCTGCTAATATTTTTGTATTATCTTCTTGATCAGAAGCGACACCTTCA
>CAYLVT010000031.1:0-9023 GCA_964387195.1 uncultured Acholeplasmataceae bacterium | reverse complement strand
CTTCCTGCAGGTACGACATCTAAATGTCCCATCATCCCAACGTATTCAAACTGATCACCTAGTTCAATATGACCCGCATACCCATCGGCATTTAAGACATTAAATCCATCGTTCTCACCCATGTTTAACATATACATTAAACTCTCATGAACGCCTTTGCCAAAAGGCATGTCAGAATCACTTTGAAATGTCGTTAATTCTGAGTTAATTCTTAAGAGTTCTTGGGTGTGTTTAATCAGATCTTCTTTTCTTTTTAAGACCTCTTGTTTAAAATCAATCATTTTACCACCTCATTTAAATATAACTATTGTTATTATATCAAAAACAAGGCCATCTTTAAACCAATAATTAGAAATCTTACTTTTTTACATAATAGAAAAAAAGACCTCTTTATTAGAAGTCTTCATCGGATACGGTAGCTTCTTTTTTGCTACCTAAGTAGTTAACCCGCTCACCAATCAACTCAAGGGTACGATAATCTTTATCATCGTATTTTACATGACGCACTTGAAGCCTGCCGCGTAAGGCTATCAAAGTGCCTTTTGTACAATACTCACTTAAATTTTCAGCTAAACCTTGCCAAAGTGTGACTGTGATAAAGTCGGTTTCATAAATGCCATCCATGTTTTTAAATGACCTTTGTACCGCAAGTTGAATGTCTAACACCTTTTTCCCATCATCTAATATTTTCATGTGTTGGTTATGGGTTAACCGCCCTATTAACATGACGTTATTTAACATATAACCTCCTTTATGGTAAGTATAAACGATGGCTTTAAATTCTCAAAACCTCAATATTAAGCCAATTATTTCATCTTTATGAGACGTTATATAAAAAAGAAACCAAAACAGGTTTCTTTTTTATGTTTATGTTATGTTTTATCAGCATTTATCTAAAACAAGGGCTTATTTGTCTTTTTTAGCTAAGATGGTAAAGGTCGTCATATATTTTCTTTTGATGGTTTTTAACATCTCATAGACATCCTCTAATGTGATACTTTGAATCATTTCTGGGACATCAAATAAATAAATCCCATACGATAAAAGTGACATAAAGGTAATGTTGTAATGTTCAAGTGAGTTAAGGGAACGAATAAAATCCCCTTGCATGACTTTCTTTTGTCTAATAAAAGCTTGTTGATCAAGATTTCGTCTCTTTAAACCAGATAAGCGTGTCATAATCTCACGTTTAAAGTCTTCTTCTTTAGGCGTCATCCCATAAAGTATAATGGATAAAGCATTTTCATAATCGGCAATCCCGTATTTAAAGCTTTGATTAATGATGCCTTTTTTAAGTAAATCATTGTAAATAATGCCGCCATCTCCAAAATACATATCCATAATTAAAGAAAGGGTTAGGGATTGTTTGTATAACGCTTTTAAATCGGCTTTTGGCTTTAATTTAACCCCGATACCCACATAAGGCATACTCACACTCATATAAATCGTTTCTTCTCTATGCGCTAAACGCATGGGCTCTTTTGGTAAGAAACGTTTGATGGGTGGTTCTAATGTATATTGTTTGTTTCGTTGGTTTTCATCAATTAAAGATAAAATCTCGTCTTTATTAAAATTACCAATCACCGTAAGCACCATATTACTTGGATGATAAAACGTATGATAAGCTTGGTAGAGTTTATGCGCGGTTATTTTCATGATGGACTCATCGGTTCCAAGTATTTCAGTATGAATGGGGTGGTTATTATACATGTTTTTTAACAACCCATAATAAATTCGTTGCTCAGGAAGGTCTTGATACATTAAATACTCTTCTAAAATAATGCCTTGTTCTTTTTTGACACTGGCATCGGTAAAATAAGGGGTTTGTACAAAATCAAGCAAATAGATGAGTGCTTCTTTAATGTGATTGGTACCACTAAATAAATAACTTGTTTTATCAAAGGAGGTAAACGCATTGGCTCTAACCCCAAATGAAGATAACCGTTCAAACGCATCAGAACCATCCGGCATCGCAAAGAGTTTATGTTCTAAAAAATGGGCAATCCCTGCGGGTTGGTTGACGCGTCTTGTTTTTCCAATAGGAATAAACGATTGATCAAATGAACCGTAATTTGTTGTAAATGTGACAAAGGTTTTATTGTAATCATTTTTAGGTATTAAATAAACCTTTAACCCATTATCGAGCGTTTTATAATAGATTTGTTCTTTATAAATAGGGTAGTTTAAATGTTTCATGATTGAACCTCCGGAGTCAGTAGATAGATGGTATCTTTAATCACCTGTTTTGCAATGTCATTAACGTCTTGAATGGTCACGTTATTGATTAACTTTATCGCTTCATCAATACCTTCTAAACCAAGGAGATTTCTTATATAAGAAACATCCATTTGTCTAGATTGATGATCTTCTTGTTCTTTTAAGAGATTGATATAAACCTCCTTAGACATTGAGAGTTCTTCTTTTGTAATGAAGTTTTCTTTTAAGTCATCAAGCTGTTCATCAATGACTTTCATCGCTAAATCTAGACGGTTTTTATCGACCCCTGCATAGAGATAGATAAACCCTTTATATGGATCAAAGGATGAAGAAATATAGTAACACAAAGAGTGTTTTTCTCTAACATTTAAAAACAGCCTAGAATGCACCGCCCCACCAAAGATAATGTTAAAGATGGTTGCTTTGTAAAAAGCATTTGATGTATATCTTATCGGTAGTAAATAGCCGATGTTGAGTTTCACTTGATTAATCTGATCTACCTCACTTACGATTTGGTAGTTATGCGTTTTATCGATAAAATCAATGGGGTTTAGTGGTTGTTGTATTTCTTTAAAATACGTATTAATTAAAGCTCTATCAGCGGTTGTAAAATCACCACTTAATAAAATATCAGGGCCCGTTTTTAAAAATGTATGGTAGTAGTCATTTAAGGCTTCATAAGTAACACTTTCAATATCTAAAACGGTGCCTAAAGGGCGTAAACCATAATGATCGTTTGTAAACATCACATCGAATAATCGGCTTAACGCAAACGATGTTTTATCGTTTTCAAAGGCAAGTATTTTTTCAATCGCCATGCGCTTTTCAAGGTCAAACTCTGGTTTGGATAGTTTTTTATGACCATAAATAACATCTTTTAATAAGATAAGAACTTTTTCTAAAAGGGGTTCATTAATAAATGCGGGACGTATAAAAGAGATACTAAACTCAATAATACTTAACCTACCTTGTTTATATGTCCGTGCGGTTAGGGATGCACCGTATAAATCATCAAGCGCTTCACTGAGTTTTATTCGTGAATTAAACAAAGGACTGGATGCGCTTAAGACTTGAGGGAGTATCGCCCTTAAGCCAATGTTCTTTTTATCGATCACTTCTTTAAAACGTAGTGAAATAAGGTTGGTTTTAAATTTGGTTGAATGAATATACATAGAATTTCTCCTTTTCATAAATGGCTAAAACGCCAAGCTGGCGTTTTAAATGACTTCTAAAGCAATTTCCATCATCTTTGTGAAGGCGTTTTGTCTTTCTTCACTGGATGTGGCTTCATGGGTAACAAGGGAGTCACTAATGGTTAAGATGCATGCGGCTTTTTTATTTAAGGCTTTCGCATTGGCAAAAAGCGCAAAACTTTCCATCTCCACACACACACAACCATGCTTTTCATACATCTCTTCATGAATACTACCACCGGGATGATAAAAGACATCACTGGAGTGAATCGTACCTACATGAAGCGGTGTATTTAACTTTTCTGCGGCTTTTTTAAGTTTGTTGTTCAAGCTTTTAGATGCCGGTAGTTTATGGCGGTTTGATACCCCCATCACTTTTGCATAACTGGATTGACTATAGGCATTTTCTGCTAAAACAACGTCATAGACATTGAGTTTATCCGTATACGCGCCAGCACTACCAACTCTTATGATATTTTCTACCCCATAAAAGGCGTATAACTCATAAGAATAAATGCCAATACTAGGCATCCCCATACCACTACCCATCACAGATACTTTTTTCCCCTTATAGGTACCTGTATAGCCAAACATATTTCTTACTGTATTAAACTGTATGACATCTTCTAAATAAGTTTCTGCGATAAATTTAGCTCTTAGTGGATCGCCTGGCATTAAGACTGTTTTGGCGATTAAATCTTTATTATCTAAACTAATATGAGGTGTTGGAATCATTGTTTTTCTCCTTATTTATAATACTTAAACCATTGGAAGTTCCTATTCTTGTTGCACCGGCGATAACCATCTTTTTCGCATCATCATAGGTTCGTACACCACCAGAAGCTTTAACCCCCATTTTAGGTCCTACAACCCGTCTCATCAGTGCCACATCTTCTAAGGTTGCCCCACCTTTATGAAAACCAGTACTTGTTTTTACAAAATCAGCGCCCGCTTCTTTTGCAAGTTCACATGCTTTAATTTTCTCTGCTTCACTTAAATTAGACGTTTCAATAATCACTTTTAACACATGATTACCACACGCTTTTTTAATCGCTTTAATTTCTTCTAAAACATAAGGGTAGTCTTTGTTTTTAAGGGCATTTTGATTTAATACCATATCAATCTCATCCGCCCCATCTAATATGGCCTCTTTTGTTTCAAGTACTTTAACACTTGTTTTTTGGGTACCATGAGGAAACCCAACCACTGTACATACAAGCACATCCTTAACTAATGACTTCGCATAAGCGACATAAATAGGATCTACACAAACACTCATAAATTTGTGTGTATTGGCTTCATTAACCAACCCTTCAATGTCTTTTAATGTGACATTATTACCTAACTTGGTATGATCAATTAACTTGTTCATCTACTTTTTCCTCTCCTGTAATTATATATTTTTGACACCTGGACAATGATTAAAATAACGTTTAATACTGTCACAGAAATACTTCCAATTAAAAACCCATAAATGACAAATAAAGCGGCTCCAATAATATTGACCGCTCTAATCTTCATTTCCCCTTTCATTAAAAAGGAAATCACAATAAATAAGCCAGCTAAAATGCCAACCCATTCTTTTATATCTAATAAGGATTTTACACTAAACATCAACTATTACCTCTAGGAATATCAATTACTTTGTCTAACTCAATACGTGTAAGTGTTGTTTTAACTTGAGTAAACTTGGATTTTTTAATGATTTTATCAATCTTTTTCATGCGCTTTAAAGAAATGACTTTTGTATTTTCAATAAAGCCTGGGACATTTTCTGTAAACTTTTCAATTTTGGCCATCACTTCATCGTAGGGTAGGGTTTTGGTATCTAAGCCAAACCGGTAATAAATATAGTCGATATGAGGCGGAAATACCACTCTAGTCCCTTCTTTCCACTCCATAGTGAAATGCACTTTATCATTTTCACCAATGGAGACAAAATAATTAGGCACGATGACGTTTTGTTCTTTATAATAACGGTGGAGGTCGTATTGTTCGTTAACATACTTTAAGCATTCGTTTAGCTTTGCCTCAGGGCAATAATAATAGCCATCAAGCAAATAGCCAAACTTTTCTTTAAAGTGTTGTTTTGAGATTTCATACACCCGCATCACCACTTCTAATCGAAACGGTAGGACATCTTCAAACAAATCGTGATAACAATAAAAGTTAAACTCTTTACATAAATCTTTTACAATCTCAAAAATAATGTTTACGCTAAAATTAGGCATCAACAAAGGAATTTCTAAACGAAAATTCACATCGAGATACTGCGGGTCTAGTTTATAGAGTTCTTTAATGGTTGATTTTTGGGAAATCACAAAATCCGCTTTACTTTTTAAAATGGGATGCCTATATAAAATTCTAAACTCTTTCGATTGATCCTCCGAAACCGATGTTTCAGGGATCTCCTCAAAAAACGATAACAATCGCTCATAGTCAAAATCTCTTTTCTTTTCTTTGAAGAAATGTAGTGTAAACATCTCCATACGATCACCTACTTATTATTTTATCATACTTTAATTATAAATATACTTATTTAGAGAATATGTTTGTAAAAGGTATCTTCGATTTTGGAAAGCTTTTTATTCATTTTATCATAAGTATCATAGTCTGTTTTATCGTATTTAATAGGCGTTATTGAGATCGCCTCATGATAGTATGCGAATAAATCACTCATATTAGATTCATCCATGCCCCGGTAAAACAAAGGGCTTAACTTACCTTCTTCATGTTTATAAAGGGCACGCTCTTTAGCTCTACCTTGATGGGTAATCATTAATTTAGGGGTGGTCATTGTTTCAGGGAAATTAACATTTATCGCATAATCTAAGCTCGCTAAATCATAGTCAATAATGGTTTTAATAACGGCTTTTGCATACCGTTTTGGAATACTAAAATCATAGTAATTACCACTTAACGCAATCCCTTTAATACCTAAGATTAACCCTTCAAATACCGCACCTAAAGTGCCTGAGTGATAGACATCACTACTGATGTTTGCCCCCTGGTTTATCCCTGAGACTAACAAATCAAACGTAACATCAAATAAACTAAAAGCACTACGTACACAATCCGCTGGACTACCATCGATACTATAGGCTTTTTTAACGTGTTCTATCTTATAGGGTTTATACGTTAATGCCTTTCTTACCGATAGCGCAACACTCATCCCTGATTGAGGGTATTCTGGGGCGACTAGATAAAGATTACCAAAGTCTTTTAACGCTTCAATTAAGATTTTTAAACCTTCCGCGTGAATGGAATCGTCATTTGTGATTAGGATATTCATGCTTTAAAACCTCACTACAGCGCGCACACACATCGTCATAAAGTGTATCTACAATATTCCAGCAACGCTCACACTTATGCCCATTTGATACGAAAACTTTAACTTCTAAAGTATCACCATCTATAAAGTCAATCCGTGAGACCATTAAGACTTGAACTAAATTAAGTTCTAAAGATAAGATTTCTTCTTTTAACGCTTTTGGTATATGTATATGTAAGTGTGCTTCTAGTGATTTACCAATTTCTTTACTGGCACGTTTTACTTCAAGGGCTTTTAAAACTTCATCTCTAAGCATCCAAAACGCCTCAAACGCAGGCATCAAGTTAAAGTCATACGTTTTAACCTCACTAAAACGCTCTAAATAAACATCTTCTAAATGATCAAATGGAAGTTCTAAATACGCTTCATGGGTGGTGTGGGGAATTAAAGGTGTAAGTAGTTTTAATAACTCAAGTAAATGATGATAAATCACACTTTGAGCACTTCTTCTTAAGTGCGAATCTTTTGCCTCAGTGTATAAGATATCTTTATTGTAATCTAAGTAAAACGCACTTAAATCATTGATCATGTAATTGGTGATTAACCGGTTAACAAAATCAAACTTATAATGATCATAAGCATCATAAACATCCTTTTTAAGTGTTTCTAACTTCACCAACATCACTTTAGATAAGTTATCTAAATCCTTAAATTCAACGAAGTCTTTTAACGGATCAAAATCAAATAAGTTTGACAACATATATCTAAAGGTATTACGCATTTTACGGTACGTCTCACTTGCTTGACGAATCGATTCTTTACCAATACGAACATGACTACTATACTCAACACTAGACACCCATAATCTTAAAATATCGGCACCTAATTCTTTAATGATTTTGAGTGGATCGATGGTGTTACCAAGGGATTTACTCATTGCTCTACCGGTTTCATCTAAAATAAACCCATGTGAAATAACCCCTTTATAAGGTGCGATATTATGGATTGAAACACTGGTGGTTAAACTGGAGTTAAACCAGCCCCTGTATTGATCGCTTCCCTCAACGTATAAATCAGCTGGAAACGATAAGCCTCTACGTTCTAACACTTTATGGCTACTACCACTATCAAACCACACATCCATCGTATCGGTTTCTTTATAGAAAATCCCATTTGGACTGTCTTTATGGGTATAATTTTTAGGTAGTAAATCTTGTGCCTCTTTTAAAAACCATATATTACTGCCATGCTCTTTAAAGAGGTTTGCAACATGTTCAATGAGTTTATTATCTAAAATGGGTTCTTTCTTTTCAGTATAGAAGATTGGAATTGGTACCCCCCAAACACGCTGTCTAGAAATACACCAATCACTTCTTCCCTCAATCATATTAGAAATGCGGAGTTTACCCCATTTTTGAACCCAGTTAACGCCATCAACCGCTTTAAGCAGTTCTTCTTTTAACGGTTCAATTGATGCAAACCATTGTGGGGTTGCTCTAAAAATAACGGGTTTATTGGTACGCCAATCGTGTGGGTATGAATGGGTAAAATAAGATTCATGCAATAACACATTGAGTGATTTTAGTTTTTCAATGATCAGTGGGTTTGCTTTTTCATAAAAGAGTCCTTCAAACTCTAACCCTTCTTTGGTAAATACCCCCACTTCATCGATTGGTACTAAAATATCTAAATGATACATTTGACCTACCCGGTAGTCATCCTCCCCATGTCCTGGGGCAGTATGAACCAGCCCAGTTCCATCCGTATCTAGAACATGTTCGCCTAAAATAACTGGTAGTTCTTTTTGATTTAGGGGATGAATGTAGGTTTGATATTCTAGCGTTGAACCACTAAATTCTTCTAAAATTTCAATATTTTCTAAACCCGTCTTATTTACCACATCTTGAAGCAGTGTTTTTGAAACAATAAATTTACCTTTATTTGAGTTAAATAACACATAGGTTAATCTTGGATGCGCACTAATGGCTAAGTTTGCTGGTAGTGTCCAAGGGGTCGTTGTCCAGATGACTAAACTTGCGTCACGATCTTTAAGTTTAAACGCGACATAAATCGATGGGCTTTCCACATCTTTATACTCAATTTCAGCCTCTGCAAGCGCGGTTTCACTTGAAGGTGACCAATACACCGGTTTTAAGCCTTTATAAATTAAGCCTTTTTCAACCATTTTGGCAAACACCATAATTTGATCGGCTTCATAATCTTTATTGAGTGTAATGTATGGGTTATCCCACTCCCCTAAAATACCCAGTCTTTCAAACTGAGTTTTTTGTAATGTCACTTGCTCAAGGGCATACTCACTACATAATGCTCTAAAATCAGCT
>CAYLVT010000030.1:0-9462 GCA_964387195.1 uncultured Acholeplasmataceae bacterium | reverse complement strand
TGGTTTCATCCCCCATAACCAAGGGTGGAAACATCGAATCTTGATAGCGATCCCAGTGCCCTGAAGTCACATATAATTCTTTATCCGCTAAAATGGGTGTATAAACATGGTCATAACCAAGCGACACTTCTTTATCGACGATGTATCGCTCAATAATGCGTCTTATGGTCGCCCCGTTTTTAAGCCAAAAAGGGAGGCCTTGACCCGCTTCTTTACTTAACATGAAAATACCAAGTTCTCTACCTAGTTTACGGTGATCCCGCTCTTTTCTTTCTTCTAAAAGTCTTAAATGTTTATTTAAGTCTTTTTCATTATAAAAGCTTACCCCATAAATACGGGTGAGCATTTTATTATTTGAATCACCTCTAAAATAAGCCCCCGCTAAATAAAGTAGTTTAAAGTGTTTAATCAAGCCGGTATGCTCAACATGACCACCACGGCATAAATCACTAAACTCACCTTGAGTATAAACGGATAAAGGTTGACCTTTTAAATCTTTTATTAACTCAATTTTATAAGGATCCTCCCTAAACAACTCTAGCGCTTCTTCATAGGTAACTTCTTGTCTAGTGATGGGACTTTGGTTTTTCGATAATTCAATCATTTTTTCTTCAATCTTAACTAAATCTTCATCACTGATTTTTTCATTAAAATCAACGTCATAGTAAAACCCTTCACTAATCGCAGGTCCTACTCCAAAATGCGCATTTGGATACATTTTTTTAATCGCTTCAGCCATTAAATGAGCGGTTGAGTGATTGAGCAAATAAAAGGCTTCCTTATCATGCTGTGTGAGTAATTTAAGGGTTCCATCACTTTGAAGTGGTCTTGATAACTCGATTAACTCATCGTTAAAAAGCGCACCTACGGAGCGTTTTAATAAACTGTTTGAAATGCCTTTAGCGATTTCTTTTGGGGTAATGCCTTTGTTAAATGTCTGTTTTTCACCGTCTAAAAATGTAATATTTATCATATTGCCTCCTTTTTAAAAAAAACGCCCTTAGAAAATCTAAGGACGAATAATCGCGGTACCACCTTAGTTCCATGAGTTATCATGGCACTCTTTATAACTTTAACGCAGTCTTACGGGTTATTCAAAGGGAGTATACATCTATTTATATGGCTTTCACCGTCCCATAATCGCTTTTAATATAGGTGTTTTTTGTCCTTATCAACATAACCAGTTATTATTATAACTTAAATTTATTCTATATTCAATATAATTGAATGGCTAAATACTATATCGTTTTTCTGTTAATTTAACCGGGGTCGTTAGTTCATGGATTCTTGTGGCAATCCTTGTGGTATTAAAACGGTCATTATCAATTTTAGGATCAATCATATGACTTTCAAGCAGTTTAAGTGTTAAATTGCTTGAAATAATTACTGGTAAGCCTAAACTTAACCGATATTGAATGATTGCACCAAATACTTGGTCTCTAAACCATGAACTCATTACGGCACTACCAAGATCATCAAAGATTAAAACTTGACATTCTTTTAACTGTTTCACCTTCGATTCTAAGGTATTATCATTCATGCCTGAGTGAATATTTCTAATTAAATCAGGCATATAGGCAAAGACAATTTTAATATCTTTTATCGCCAGTTCATTGGCAATAGCTGATAGTAAAAATGTTTTACCCGTTCTGTTTTGCCCATAAACGTATAATCCCTTAGTAAACTTGTTTTCCAGATAATTGTTAATGAAATTTTGTGCTTGTTCTAAGGCGTCTTTTCTCTCTTCATTAAAGGCATCAAAATCTTTTAAATACGCATCAAGTAAGTAATCATTATGATAGGTTCTATCGATGTTTTTAAGTTTCTCTGTTTTAAAGAGTTTTTCTTGATAGACTTTTGAGGGTTTTAATTCGATTCTTGTTGGGTTGAATAATAAAATGGGTTCATAGGGTTGTGAAGTATCTTCTAAATAGGCTTTCTTTTCTAAGACATACTGATAAACCACAATGATATCTTCTTCTTTAACATCAATGTGTTTTGTTTCACTAAATTGTTTAATTTCTAATAACATATCCTTAAGCATCCCATTGTTCTCCTATCGCATCCATAATATCATCTAACCAATCGGGTTCATCTTTACTGTGGCGTTTTGTTTTTGGGCGTCTATGATCTAAGCCTTCGATAATGGGCATCGCATCATCACCCGTTTTAATCCCTCTACTTAACCAATCGGCTAATACTTTTTCTAAGTAGTTAATATGAGGTAGATTTTCATTGTATTTTAGTGAGGTAATAATAACCGCATTAATAAGCCCGATATCAACAGCATTTCTTTCCATAAACTGCCTAATTGTTTCTAGGGCGTAGGCTTTATTGGTCATATTTTCCCCAAAGACTTGAATTAAATCTTGTGGTCTTATTTTTGATAAATCAAGCTTATGTTCTTCTTTTTTCTTTTCAATATGAACTATATGTTCTCCATAGGTATTGTTAAAGTAACTTTGGGCATTGATGGCAATACGTTCATAGAAAAGGGTTGTGTTTTCTTCATCATAACTTTTAGATAGGATATCTATCATTTCATGAATGGAAAAATTATACACATACATCACCGAAGCGATTTGTGATTGAATGCGCTTTGTAAAGATGCGTTTTTTCTTTAAGCGAATCGGTAAATTATTAAACAACACTTCAAAATCAAAACTATCTTTAATAATGATACCCCCACCATTTTTCCTACCCATAATAAACAAATCACTCTTTAAAACATCAAGTTCTTTTGATTTATACACTTCATCAAATGATTTTGTAATGTTGGTATAGCCTTTTCTTGAGATTTCTGTTTGTGAGAAATAAGAAAAAAGCAAAGAAAAGTGTGCTTCACCAATTTCACTTTTTAAAAAGCTACCTAAAATACCATCAAGTAAAAATCGTCTGGCATTTAGCGGCATATTGACTCTGTATAAATAGAGGTCTTCTTTTAAAAATGTGGTTAAGAGTCCAATGGCTTCAAGTTTATCAATCGCACTATTAAACCTTTGTTTGTTAAGCGATAAAACATCCAATAGCATTTGTTGATCAAAAATATCGGATTGGAGTTTATTGCGGTCCACAAGGTTCATTAAAAACATATACATCCCATACGCATCAGATCCAATTAATGGCTGATAAAGTAGGGTTAGAACTTTGGTATCTTCACTTGAAATTAAGCTATGGGAGACAACCCAAAAGTGCTTATTCATTTTTTATAAAACCTTAATTCACGTTTTAACCGGTCATATAAGTCTGCAATAACGGATTTACTACGACCAAAATCAAGTAAGATGTTTGAGTTTATCACAAAATCAATGGCGGTTTCTCTACGTGTCATTGAAATGATTTTTACATCAAGTGTATCGCGTTCACGCTTAAAAATAAACTCCCCATAATTATCATCTTGATGGATTAAAGTGTAGCCATAGTTGGTTAATACTTTTTTTACCGCTTGCATGCATTCTTTGTAGTCGTTTTGATACCAGTTCGTTACGAGTCTTGCATCTTTTGCGTTTTCGCCTGTTCTATAAATTGCCATATTCCTTCTCCAATTCTTTTAATACATGTTGTACTTGTTTTAACGTATGTGACACCGTTTTTGAATTATCAATTACATAATCACTTCTACTGACCTTTTCTTCGATTGGTAGTTGTGAGTCTATTCGTTTGATTGCTTCGTTTTTAGTAATATGATCGCGTTTCATTAAACGTTTAATTGTGTTTTTTCTATCTAAATAAATCGTTATAACTTTATGATAAATGCTTGCATTGCTTTCAAACAATAATGGAACTTCTATAAAGATGATACGCTGTGTTGCTTGTTGGGCCTTAGTTAAGAGTGTTGCCTCGATTAAGGGATGAAGGTAGTGTTCTAGATGTTTTTTCTTTTCTTGATTGTTAAAGATGAGCTCTTTTATTTTTTCTTTATCAAGCACGTTAGAAGATTCATTAAAAAGCAGTGCATTAATAGATTTGATATGTAGTTCTTGATTTAATAACTCGTTATTAATCTCATCAGCCGATAAACAAAAATAACCAAGCGAACGTAAATGGTTTAAAACCATACTTTTACCACTGGCAATCACACCAGTAATCCCGATTAAGATTTTATCTTTGGCAGTGTTCACAATAATAACTCATTCTCCCGTTAATCTTTTCTTTTTTAATTAATGTTTGACAAACTTTGCATGGTTTATCGTTTTTCGTATGGACAAATAAATCAAGTTGAAACCAACCCTCCACTTCATTGGATGAAAAACTATGAATCGTTGTCCCACCTTTTTTGATGGCTTCATTTAAGATGCGTATCGATTCTTTTAGGAGCGTTTTGGTTTGCTTTAGTGTAAGTTTACTTCCTCTTGTTTTTGGGTTTATCTTTGCTGCAAATAAGATCTCATTTGCATAAATATTTCCAATCCCACTAATAATATGTTGATCGAGTAAAAGTGTTTTAATAAAGCGATTGCTTTTTTTAAACGTTTCATGAAGTGCTTTAGGATTCACACCAAAGGGTTCTTTGCCTAGTTTAGATAAGGGTGGTGTGTTATAGGTATTACCCTTTTTTAAATCAAAGGTCCCAAACTTCCTTGTATCATTGTAGTATAAATACCCTTTATCTAAATGGAATATCACATGATCGTGTTTTGTCTTTTCATAAGCTTCTTTAAAATAATACTTACCTTCCATTCTCAGATGAGAAATCAAGTCATATTCACTAAGATGAAAGATAATGTATTTACCTAAAGAAGTGATGTCTATAATGACATTTTTTTCCAATGCTTTTGCGAGTTCATGAGAAAACATGGAAGGTAGGTGGGTTTCTATTTTTTTTAGGGTTTGGTTTTTAAATTGCTTTAAAAACGCCACAACCGTTCTCACCTCAGGTAGTTCAGGCATTAGATATCATACCAACTCTTACCTACCGATAAGTCTGTTTCTAGTTTAACGGATAAACTAACGGTTTTACTCATAATCTCTTTAAGGGATGTTTTCATGATTTCTAGCTCTTCTTCTACAACTTCAAGAATCAACTCATCATGAACGGTTAATAAGAGTTTTGATTTTAAGTTGTTTTTTGTTAAATAATGATCTAAATCAACCATCGCTTTTTTAAGGATATCGGCAGCACTACCCTGAATTGGGGCATTCATACTGGTACGTTTACCAAATTCTCTAATTGTATAAATTGGACTTTTTAGTTCATTGATATAACGTCTTCTATTCATAATCGTTTTAACAAACCCATGTGTTTTTGCGTGTTCGATTTGTTGTTTCATGAATAAATCAATTTCTGGATAAACACTAAAATATTTATCAATAAAGGCTTGTGCTTCCGCCCTTGTACTATGAATATCCTCAGATAAACTAAAAGCACCTATTCCATAGATTATTCCAAAGTTAACAGCTTTTGCTTTTCTTCTTTCTTCAGAAGAGACCTTCATGGAGTTAAAGACTTTTTTAGCGGTTTCACTATGAATATCTAACCCCTTATTAAAGTCGTTAATTAAGTTTTCACACTGACTCATATGCGCAAGCACACGAAGTTCGATTTGTGAGTAATCCGCACTCATTAAATAATGATTGGTTGTAAAGAGTTTTCTAATTTGTCTGCCTTCTTCGGTTTTAACCGGAATGTTTTGTAAATTCGGTTCTAATGATGACAATCTCCCCGTTACTGTAAGGGCTTGGTTGTAGATGGTATGAACTTTACCATCTTCAAATAACGCATTTTCAATCCCTTCAATGTAGGTAGAATAAAGTTTTGAAACGCTTCGATAATCAATGATTTCTCTAATGATTGGGTGTTCATCAATTAAACTATTTAAGACATCAATATTGGTTGAATAACTTTTACCTTTTGTTTTTTTACTTGGTTCTAAACCTAAATCAACAAACAATACCTCACCTAACTGCTTAGGGCTATTAATGTTAAACTCCTTAAGCGCAAGCTGGTAGATACGTTGTTCTAAGTCCGTGATTTTTTTCTTATAGTCTTTTTTCAGTGATTTAAGGATGTCTTTATCAACCATTATCCCTTCATATTCCATTTTAGCTAAGACATTTGATAAAGGTATTTCTAAGTCTAGGAGTAAACTTAATTGTTCTTTTTCTTCTAATTGTTCTAATAAGTGTGGTCTTAATTTATAAATTGCTTTTGCCTTTTTGGTGACATGTTCTTGATAGACTTCTTGATCAGGTAATGCTTTTTTAGCGCCTTTACCATAAATCAGTTCATCGTATTCTAAATCGTCATAATCAAAGGTAGAAACAATGACTTTAAATTCATTTTTTGCAATTTGGGGGTTATCAATATAACTTGCCAATAATAAATCAAAACCAACCCCATTTAAATCATAACCTTTATTTAATAGTCTCACTTTAAAGGCCTTATAGTCATAGGTATATTTGACGACATCACTTTTTAAAAAATCCATAAAGGCTTGATTGGAAAACATCACATCTTCATCTACGAAGATATGGTTTTTCCCATCACTAATACCGATACCTACCACATCTGAAGTGTGGTAGTTAAAG
This sequence comes from uncultured Acholeplasmataceae bacterium, assembly GCA_964387195.1. GTDB lineage: Bacteria > Bacillota_I > Bacilli_A > Acholeplasmatales > UBA5453 > DUQU01. The sequence continues at coordinate 2,934 of CAYLVT010000030.1, read as the reverse complement.
TCTAAAAACTCACAATGAATACTGATGTTTTCTTTTATAAACAAATCTAAGTCTTCTTTTTTAGCGACTTTAAATGTATGGGCGGATTCAATAAAACGATCACTACTATCCATGCGTTTTATAAATTGATGAAAGTCCATCTCTTCATAAAACTTAATTAAATTCTCATAATCAATCCCATTCTTTTTAAGATCATCCAGTGTTAGATTAAGCGGGACGTCTAGAAGTATTTTTGAGAGTTCATAACTTTCTTTGGCTAACGCTTCATTCTCTCTAATGCTCTCACCAAGTTTACCTTTGATTTCATCTTTATGGGCGTAAATACTATCCATATCACCGTATTCTAAAATGAGTTTCATCGCGGTTTTCTTCCCTACCCCTGGAATCCCTTTAATATTATCAGATGGATCGCCCATTAAGGCTTTATAGTCAAGCATATACTTATGAGAAAATGTATATTCTTCTTTAAAAGTAGCTGGAGTCATATCCCTAATATCTGTGGTGCCTTTTTTAATCAGTTTGACGGTCACATGATCGTTGATGAGTTGAAGTAAGTCTTGGTCTGATGAATAAATATCAACATGCAATTCATCACTACCCAGTCTAGAAAGAGTGCCAATAATATCATCGGCTTCATAACCTGCAAATGAAACATCTTTAATGCCTTTATATTTTAAGTAGTTATGAATCAGTGGTATTTGCATGGCCATTTCACTTGGCATTGGCGGACGGTGTGCTTTATAGTCTTTGCTTGCCTTATGACGATGCGTTGGTTGATCGGTATCAAAAGCAACTAAAATATGGCTATAATCGCTTTCTAAAATACGCTCCATCATATTGATAAACGCAAACAATGCGTTTGTATAAACGCCTTCCTTATTTTTCATCATATTCCCATACGCTGTGGCGTAATAAGCTCTAAAGAATATTGAATTCCCATCAATTAATACTAATTTCATATCCATCTCCTGTATCTATTTTATCATATTATATAATATGAATCTCGCTAATTTCTCCACGATATTTGTGGATTATTTATAAAAAAAACCACGTCATGGGTTTTTAAAATCGAAAGCCACCTCTACCTTTACCCTTCCCTTTTCGTCTTTTTTGGACATTTGGTTTTGGTAGGGTAGGGTTTTTAGGGTCCATGGATTGCATTTGCTGAGCCATTTTCATTTGTTGATGTCTTGATTCAATAAGTTTATTCACATCATTTACACTCATCCCAGCCCCATCGGCAATCCGTTTTCTTCTTTTATAGTGTTTTTCAATTAATATAGGGTTACTTCGTTCTTCTAAAGTCATCGATCTTACAAGTGCTTCAATGCGAAATAATTGCTTATCATCGACTTGACTCATTTGTTGTTTTAAGTTGCCCATTCCTGGCATAAACCCTAATATTCTTGATAGAGAACCCATGCGTTTAATCATTTTAAACTGTTTAAGTAAGTCATTATAATCATACTTACCACTCATCATTTTCTCCATGAGATTCATCGCATCATCTTCATCGATGTTTGCGGTTGCCTCTTCAATCAGTGTTAGTACATCCCCCATCCCAAGGATTCGTTGTGCCATTCGCTCTGGATGGAAAACCTCTAAACTATCCAGTTTTTCACCACTTGAGGTAAACTTAATTGGGATATTTGAAATGTACCTAATTGATAACGCTGCACCACCACGGGTATCCCCATCGAGTTTGGTAATAATAACACCGCTACATCCAAGTTGTTCATGAAACGATAACCCAACATTTGCAGCTTGTTGACCCATCATCGCATCGACGGTAAGTAAGATTTCATCCGGGTTAGCTATTGCTTTAACGTTTTTTAACTCCTGCATCATCTCACTATCGATTTCTAAACGACCGGCCGTATCAATAATCACAACATTATAGTTGTTCTCTTTGGCGTATACTAGACCGTTTTCTACGATGGTTTCTGCCTTTTTTAAGCCTTCTTCATAAACAAAAATATCGGTTTGTTTACCTAAGGTTTTAAGCTGATCGATAGCGGCAGGACGATAAACGTCTGCGGCAATAAACATGACCTTTTTGTTTTCCTTTTTTATAAGCCTACCAAGTTTGGCAATGGCGGTTGTTTTACCTGAACCTTGAAGCCCTACAGTCATAAATACGGTAACACCAGAGGTTTTATAACTTAGGGGAACGTTTTCTTCACCCATGATTTTTGTTAATTCTTCGTTAACAATTTTAACAACTTGTTGGCCAGGGTTTAGCCCTTTTAATATCTTTTCGCCTAATGCTTTTTCTTTAACGTTAGCGATAAAGGTTCTAATAACCTTTAAGTTAACGTCCGCTTCCAGTAAGGATAACCTTACTTCACGCATCATTTCATCGATATCTTTTTCAGTTAATTGTCCCTTACCGGTGACCCTTCTTAAAGCCATTTGTAAGCGACTTGATAAGTTTTCAAACATAGTATTCATCCATTTCTAATAAGTCTTGTAACAGTTTTTCATCTTTTGTTTTTAAATAGTCCTCAACTAAAGCTTCTCGCTTGATTGATTTATTTAATAGCTGAAGTTTTTCTTCATATTCTAGTAATTTATCCGAAGTAATCGTTAATTGATCATAAATCGCGTTTCTAGAAACGTTATAAAATGAGGCAATTTCTTGAAGTGAATAATCCTCATGATAATACATAATAAAGTATTGTTTTTGTTTATCGGTTAATAAACGGTGATAAAAATCAAATAACCGGCTTAAATGGTTTGTTTTTTCTAGCATATTACTCTCCAAAGAAGTCACTAAATAAGCCATAAATGTATTCTTCAATATCAAATAAGACTAAGTCGTCAATCTTCTCACCTAAACCAACGTATTTAATTGGTAAATTATACAAATGCTTAATGGCTAAGACAATCCCACCTTTAGACGTACCATCTAGTTTGGTTAAGACAACGCCTGTG
>CAYLVT010000029.1:0-9885 GCA_964387195.1 uncultured Acholeplasmataceae bacterium | reverse complement strand
GCAGAACCTCTAATCACTGGAATATCATCACCAGGGAAATCATATTCTGATAATAACTCTCTTACTTCCATTTCAACTAAGTCGATTAATTCTTCATCATCAACTAAGTCAGCCTTGTTTAAGAAAACAACTAATTTAGGAACACCAACTTGTCTTGCAAGTAAGATGTGCTCTCTTGTTTGTGGCATTGGGCCGTCTGCTGCTGATACAACTAAGATACCGCCATCCATTTGTGCAGCACCAGTGATCATGTTTTTAACATAATCCGCGTGACCTGGACAGTCAACGTGTGCATAGTGACGTGCAGCTGTTTCGTATTCTACGTGAGATGTATTAATTGTAATACCTCTTTCTTTTTCTTCAGGGGCCTTATCAATTGCCGCGTAGTCTTTAACTTCTGCTAAACCTTGTTTAGACAAAACGATAGTTATCGCAGCAGTTAGTGTTGTTTTACCATGGTCAACGTGGCCAATAGTACCTATGTTAACGTGTGGTTTTGTTCTTTCAAATTTTTGTTTTGCCATTTTTAATTCTCCTTTGTTTTATTTTTTCATTAAATGAATGACCATTATTAATTTTAACTTATATATGTGCTTTTTGCAAGTCTTTAAGACTGTCTAAGTTTGATAATCTCTTCTGTAATCGATTTAGGTGCTGGTTCATAGTGATCAAATTGCATCACAAATGTCGCGCGTCCTTGTGTATTACTTCTTAAAGCTGTTGCGTATCCAAACATTTCTGATAGGGGTACAAATGCTTTAATCGAGATTGCATTACCACTTCTTGTTTCTTGAGATTCAAGTCGACCACGTCTTGAGGTGATATCACCAATAACGTTACCAACATAATCCTCAGGACTCACCACTTCTATAGACATAATTGGTTCAAGTAAGCTTGGTGCACATTTTTCTTTTGCACCACGGAGTGCCATACTTGCCGCAATTTTAAATGCCATTTCGTTTGAGTCAACATCATGGTAACTACCATCATAAAGTGTTGCTTTTAAATCCATCATCGGATAACCCGCAACAATACCATTGGTAATCGCTTCTTCTAAACCTTTTTGAACCGCTGGGATGTATTCTCTAGGAATGACACCACCTACGATGGCATCAACGAATTCAAAGCCTTTACCTGGGTTAGGTTCAAAGCGAATATTAACATGACCATATTGACCTCTACCACCAGATTGTCTTACAAACTTACCTTCAAGTTCTGCAGTCTTTGTAATGGTTTCTCTATAAGAGACTTGAGGTTGACCCACGTTAGCTTCTACCCTAAATTCACGTTTCATTCTATCGACAATAATATCTAAGTGTAACTCACCCATACCAGAGATAATGGTTTGACCTGTTTCTTTATCGATATACGTTTTAAAGGTTGGGTCTTCTTCAGCAAGTTTAACTAAAGCTGTAGACATTTTATCTTGGTCATTTTTAGTTTTTGGTTCGATAGCTACGCTAATAACAGGTTCTGGGAACTTCATTGATTCTAAAATCACTTTAGAGTTTTGTGCCGCTAATGTATCGCCTGTGGTTGTGTCTTTAAGACCAATCGCTGCGGCAATATCACCTGCGTAAACTTCTTTAATTTCTTCCCTATGGTTCGCATGCATCAGTAGGAGTCTACCTAGTCGTTCACGTTTACCTTTTGTAGTGTTCATGACATGAGAGCCACTTTCAGCCGTTCCAGCATACACCCTAAAGAAGGTTAATCTTCCCACAAAGGGATCGGTCATTACTTTAAACGCTAACGCTACAAATTCCTCACCATCATCCGCTTGGAATGTAATCTTTTCATCGTCTTGATTATAACCTGTTACCGCAACAACATCTGCAGGGGCAGGTAAGTAATCGATGACGGCATCTAAAATAAATTTAACCCCTTTATTTTTAAACGCGGTTCCACAAAATACTGGGAAAAATTCAACATCCAGCGTCCCCTTTCGAATCGCACGTTTAATTAAATCGGTTGTTACCTCTTCACCTTCTAAATACGTAATCATTAACTCTTCATCAAAATCCGCAATCGCTTCAATCAGTTCAATACGTTTTTTTGATGCTAGGTCTTTTAAGTGATCAGGGATCGCTATTTCTTTTGGCTTTTCCTCTGGTTCACCATCATATTCATAGGCTTTCATCTCAATTAAATCAATGATGCCATTAAAGTCTGATTCAGCGCCAATTGGCCACTGAACAGGGTAAGCTTTTACACCCAATCTTGAATGAATCGATTTAATTGAAAATGCGAAGTCAGCACCAATTTTATCCATTTTATTAATGAAAATGATTCTTGGCACTTTATAATCGGTTGCTTGACGCCAAACCGTTTCTGTTTGCGGTTCAACACCCGCTTGTGCATCCAATACCGTAATCGCACCATCAAGTACTCTTAACGATCTAGATACCTCAACTGTAAAGTCAACGTGACCAGGGGTATCGATAATATTTAAGCGGTAACCTTTCCAATACGCAGTCGTTGCCGCACTGGTAATGGTAATACCTCTTTCTTGTTCTTGCTCCATCCAGTCCATTTGAGAAGCCCCATCGTGGGTTTCTCCAATGCGGTGGATTTTGTGGGTATGAAATAAGATACGCTCTGTTGTTGTGGTTTTACCTGCATCAATATGAGCCATTACACCGATATTTCTTACCTTATCTAATGGATATTCTCTTGGCATATTACCACCTGTAATGAGCAAATGCCTTATTTGCTTCAGCCATTCTATGAACGTCTTCTCTCTTCTTCACAGCGGCACCATTACCATTGGCTGCATCCATGATTTCTTTAGCTAAACGTTCTTCCATTGTTTTTTCATGACGTAGGCGTGAGTATTGTACTAACCATCTAAGACCAAGTGCTTGTTTTCTATCGGGTCTTACTTCGATTGGTACTTGATAGTTTTGTCCACCAATACGTCTGCTTTTAACTTCTAATACAGGCATGATATTGTTTAATGCTTCATTAAATACTTCCATTGCATCACGACCTGTTTGTTTTTCTATTCTTGTGAAAGCACCATACAATATAGATTGTGCGGTACCTCTTTTACCGTCTAACATGATTGTGTTAATAAGTTTTGTAACTAATTTTGAGTTATAAATAGGATCTGGTAATACATCACGTTTTGGGACATGTCCTTTTCTTGGCATATATATCCTCCTTTCAGATATTCTTATTTATCTTGTTTATTTTTTTACTGCTTTAGGACGTTTTGCACCGTATTTAGAACGGGCTTGTTTTCTATTAGCTACACCAGATGTGTCTAGTGTACCTCTAACGATATGGTATCTAACCCCGGGTAAGTCTTTAACACGACCACCACGAACTAAGACAACACTGTGTTCTTGTAGTGAGTGACCAACACCTGGAATGTATGCGTTAACTTCAATTCCGTTTGATAATCTAACACGCGCATACTTACGTAGGGCTGAGTTAGGTTTTCTAGGTGTCATGGTGGCTACTCTTACACAAACCCCACGCTTTTGTGGACTTGTTTGTTGTGTTTCTTTTTTCTTTAAAGAGTTATAACCCACACCAAGATAAGGTGATTTAGATTTTTCAGTTTTAGATTGTCTACCACTTCTTACGAGTTGTGAAATTGTTGGCATCCGTTTTTCTCCTTTCTTACCCGGCCACATGGCCCGGTGTTTCATTTTTTTCTTTTAAATAATATTTTGGCTTATCTATGCCAAAAGCGTTTTTGTTTTTGCGTGCTTTTCACACAGCCTTTTTATTATAACAAATGCGTTTTTATTTGTCAACAAAATTAAATAAGAAAAACATATTTCTTTTTATGACAATAATTATTTCAATCATTTTTAGTGAAAAAAAACACTAAAAAAACGCTATATTTTGAATGTAGCGTTTTTGATATGTAGTTTTATTAAATTAATTACCTTTGAAGTTATAAAGTGGCTTAAGAATATCTATAATATCAATGTTTTTAGCAAGTTTAACAATGTGTTCTATTGTGTTATACGCTAAAGGGGATTCATCAAGTGTTTGATAGCCTATTGTTGATGAATAGATGCCTTCCATTGATCTTTTAAACGTATCAACATCTAAAGTTTTTCTAGCAATACTTCTTCTTAAAATCCTTCCTGCACCATGCGGGCTTGAATAATTCCAAGATGCATAACCTTTCCCCTTGGCAAGAATAGAACCATCTTTCATATTGATGGGAATTAACACAAGTTCATCTTTTAAAGAACGGATTGCGCCTTTTCTTAAGATTTGGGTATCTCTTTCAATATAATTATGGATGGTTTCATGAAAGCTTATCACTTCCCAGTTCATTTCGCTTACGATTATCTCAATCATCTTTTTTCTACTGAGTGAGGCAAATTGTTTGGTAAGTAGTAGATCATCTAAATAGTACTCATAAGCTCTCCCTTCAAGGAGCGTTGGTTTTTCTTGATTTTCTTTATGAAGTTCTAAGGTTCTTAGATGAATTTGTTTTTCTAAGCCTCTTTTTTTATAATCTTCAATCATTTCATTAATTAATAAACGATGATAATAATTTTTCGTATTCGCCTTATGCGCATCATAAACTTGTTTGCCCAAATTTCTAGAACCCGAATGGATTACTAAATAGGTTTCATCATTTGAAGCCTTATTCACTTCAATAAAATGATTGCCCCCACCAAGAGTAGCAAAACTTCTTAAAGCTTTGGTTTTATTGATATCTTTATAACAATGCAGTTGTTCAAAAGGAAACTCTATCTCTAGAGGGGTTCTTTCTTGTGAGCCAATGCCATTTGTTTTAATAACTTCATCAAGTCTTTTAAAATCTAATTCACCTCTAAACTTGATAAAACTCATCCCACAACCAATATCATTACCTACAAAAGACGGCTCAACTTGTCCATTTAATCGCATCGTTAAACCAATGACCGCATCACTACCTGGATGAACATCTGGCATAATCCGGATCATGACATCTTTGGTCCATGGTTGATCAAGTAAATCTATGATTTGTGATTTTGTTGTTTCATGAAGTTCTTTAACAAATACTTTTGCTTTGCCGTATTTACCACTTAATTGCATCATATCACCCTAGTTATCATACCATAGTTATTCTATAAATAAAAAAAGGTAAAGCCTACGCTCTACCTTTATATTACTCCTCTTCTTCGTCTAAGCGTTGAATCGGTTCTTCATAGCTGAAGTAAGCATCTTTTAAAATACCTGTTCCAGCTGGGATTAACCCACCAATAATGACGTTTTCTTTTAAGCCTTTAAGTTCATCCGTCATCCCACGAATGGCTGCATCCGTGAGGACTCTTGTTGTTTCTTGGAAACTGGCTGCGGATAAGAAAGACTCACTTTGTAGAGAAGCTCTTGTAATACCTAATAATTCAGGTTGGCCTACAGCTGGGCGTTTACGCTCTGCTAAGACACGTTTGTTTGCTTCTTTAAACTCTTGGATGGATACCCTTGATCCAGGTAATAAATCCGAGTCTCCTTCATAAACCACATGAACTTTTCTTAACATTTGGTGAATAATAATTTCCACGTGTTTATCACTAATGGCAACCCCTGTGGCACGGTATACTTTTTGAACTTCTTCTAAAATGTATTGTTGTACCTCAGCAACACCTGCAACTCTAAGCAGTTCTTTTGGATGAATAGATCCTTTATTAAGCTTTTGACCTGCTTTAATGATATCTTTTTTCTTCACAAGGAGTTGTGCATTCGCATCGAGTGTGTATTTTCTTTCTTTAGGCTCTTCGCCACCTTGTGAGTTTTCAATCACTGTAATTGTAATGCCTGATTGACGGTTTTCAATTTTCTCAACTTTACCACCAATTTCAGCAATGGTTGCTTGACCTTTAGGTTTTCTTGCTTCAAATAATTCTTGAATACGTGGTAAACCTGCGGTAATATCACTGGCTGATGCAACCCCACCCGTGTGGAACGTACGCATCGTTAATTGTGTACCTGGTTCTCCAATCGATTGTGCCGCTACGACCCCAACCGCTTCACCAACTTCAACGGATTTGTTTGTGGCTAGGTTTCTACCATAACAGTGTTTACAAACACCATTTAATGAATCACAGGTAAGTATACTTCTGATATAGACACTACTAATACCCGCCTCAACAATCTCATCCGCTATTTCATTGGTAATCAGTTCATTTTTATGAACCAATATCGCTTCTGTTTCAGGGTTTATCACATCTTCATTGGCATAACGTCCAATGATTCTATCGATAAATGGAACCACTAATTTACCATCTTCACCATATAAGGCTTCCATCTTAACGCCTTTTTCAGTTTGACAGTCTTCTAAGTCGACAATTAAGTCTTGGGAAACGTCAACCAATCTTCTGGTTAAGTACCCTGATTCAGCGGTTTTCAACGCTGTATCTGTTGATCCTTTTCTCGCACCGTGTGTGGAGATAAAGAACTCAGAAACGGTTAACCCTTCTTTAAAGTTCGCCTTAACAGGAATTTCAATAATTTCCCCTGATGGGTTATACATCAGACCACGCATTCCTAACATTTGGGCAAAGTTTGACTTACTACCACGCGCACCACTATCAAACATCATAAAGATGTGGTTATCGTGATCAAATTCATTCATAACACCTTTTTCGATGTCATTTCTGGCCACAGTCCACTCATCAACAACGAGTTTATAACGTTCTTCGTGCGTTAAAACACCGTCTTCAAAGTATTCTTCTAATTCTTTAATGCGTTCTTCTGCTTGTAATACACGTTCTTTTTTCTTAGAGTATACATTCATATCACTCGCAGATACGGTAATACCTGAAATGGTTGAATATTTAAACCCTAAGTCTTTTAATTTGTCTAGCATTTTTGAGGTTTCATTAATTTCAAATTGCTTAAATACTTCCGCAATAATTTTTGATAAGAAACCTTTACCAAATGATTTTGGTTCAGGCATCTTTTTAATGGCCTCATAAACATTTTCTCCCTTCTTAACGAAATAAACATTACTTGGTTTTTTCATTAAGTTCTCGTCGGTTGGTTCATTTAAAAATGGAAACGACGGGGGTAGGATTTCGTTAAATATAATACGGCCTAATGTAGTCACTAAATACATATTCTTTTGGGCATCTGTAAAGTAGTGATTTAAACTATTAGGGTCCAATGTAATCATTGTGTGAAGACCAATTTCACCATTTTTATACGCTAAGTAAGCCTCATCGTAACTGGAATAAAAGTGACCTTCATTTTTCTCGCCTTTTCTTGCGATCGTTAAGTAGTAATTTCCTAAAACCATATCTTGAGATGGGGTAACCACCGGTTTACCATCTTTAGGGTTTAGGATGTTGTTTGAAGCGAGCATTAATAATCTAGCTTCAGCTTGAGCTTCATGAGATAGTGGTAAGTGCACCGCCATTTGGTCCCCATCAAAGTCAGCGTTAAACGCTGGGGTTACTAAGGGGTGTAGGCGAATCGCTTTACCTTCAATCAGTTTTGGTTCAAACGCTTGAATACCTAATCTGTGTAGGGTAGGCGCACGGTTTAATAATACCGGATGCTCTACAACAATCGACTCTAACGCACTCCATGCATTATCATCTAGGCTTTCATAGGATTGTTTCGCAAGTTGAATGGTTCCTAAACGAACCGTTAACTCACGAATTACAAATGGTTTAAATAATGTAATCGCCATTTCTCTAGGAATTCCGGCTTGATACATTTCTAAGTCCGGTCCTACGATAATAACACTTCGTGCACTAAAGTCAACACGTTTACCAAGTAGGTTTTGTCTAAAACGACCTTGCTTACCACGAAGCATATCGGATAAAGACTTTAAGTGTCTATTTCTCTCTACGGTAGCACGTCTACCTTTTCTAGCGTTATCAAATAACGCATCGACGGCTTCTTGTAGAAGTCGCTTTTCGTTTTTAATAATCAATCTTGGAACGAATTGTTCTTTTTGACGTTTTAATCGGTTGTTTCTATTTAAAATTCTTCGGTATAAATCGTTTAAGTCGGTTGTCGCAAAGCGGCCACCATCTAAGGCAACCATTGGTCTTAAATCTGGAGGTATAACTGGAAGGACATCCATAACCATCCATTCTGGTTTGTTATCACTGTTTTTAAAAGCTTCAACCACTTCTAAGCGTCTAATCGTACGATCACGCTTTTGTTTCGAAGGTGATTTCATCTTTTTTCTAAGTGTTTTAACTTCTTTTTCTAAGTCTAAATCTTGAAGCAATCGCTTAATCGCTTCTGCCCCTGTCATCGCTTGGAATTTATTACCATATCTTTCATAATACTGGGAATATTCCATTTCAGAGAGGATTTGCTTTCTCACTAAATCGGTATCACCTGGGTTACCAGGGTTTGTAACGATATAGCTTGCTAGATAAACAATTTCTTCTAAGTCTTTCGCCTTAATATCTAAAAGTAAGGCTAGGCGTGATGGTGAGTTCTTTAAATACCATGTATGAACAACGGGGGCTTCTAATTCAATATGACCCATACGTTCTCTACGGACTTTAGACTCTGTAATCTCAACACCACACTTGTCACAGATTTGACCTTTATCTAAGTTACGCTTTTTACCACAAGCGCATTGATAGTCTTTTGTTGGTCCAAAAATTCTTTCGCAAAACAAGCCATCAATTTCAGGCTTTAATGTACGGTAGTTAATCGTTTCATGTTTTAAAACTTCACCATAACTCCAACCTCTAATTTCTTCTGGGCTTGCTAGGCGTACTTTTAAATGCGAATAATCTTTTGATCCATACGTTTTAATTTTCCCTTTTTGTTGTTTGATTCTAACGTACTCAGCCACATCAACGGCTTTTTCCTTTTCTTCAACAACCTCTACTTCATATAGGGCAAACACTTGGTCAATTTCTTGTTTAAATAACGTATCATTTAAAATGATCTCATCGTATTGTTCTTTTGTAATACTAAATAAGTCTTTTGTGAGTGTAATCCCATGACCTTCTAATTCAATTTGAAGGTCTTTAGGTAGGCTTAGGTTTTCTACCGTTGTTGGAATACCATACTTTCTTAATGTGGGTAGTAATTGTTGGAATAACGCTTCATCATCACGAAATACATACTTTCTAATTTGAATAAAGTTAAAGCCGTTTAAGTCCTCTAACGTATCGATACCCGATAGGTGGAGTGCATTAACAATGTCTTGTGATATTTTTAAATCTTTAATGAGTGTCTTTTTAAAATCAACCATTATTAAAACCTCCTTCTATCAAATCCACTTGTTTGGTCAACTAAGGATTTATTCACTTCGTTTTCTCCTGTCTCAGCGTCAATCAATTCCACATATAAACCTAAAGATTGTAACTCTCTTGTTAGTACTCTAAAGGATTCAGGGATGTGTGAATCAGGTATCGCTTTACCATCTGTGATGGCTTTATACACTTTGTTTCTACCGATAATATCATCTGATTTTACTGTGAGTAATTCTTTTAGAGTATGGGCTGCACCATACGCATAAAGGGCCCACACTTCCATCTCACCAAAGCGTTGTCCACCATTTTGAGCTTTACCACCCATTGGTTGTTGGGTAACAAGCGTGTATGGTCCAACACTTCTTGCGTGAAGTTTATCTTCAACCATGTGTGATAACTTAATCATATACATCACACCAACGTTGATTCTATTTTCATAGGGCTCACCAGTTCTACCATCGTATAAAACTTGTTTACCATCTAAAGCCATACCGGCTTCTTTCATAACTTCCATTAAATCATTTGATGTTAATCCATCAAATACCGGTGTTGCAATGGATATGCCTAATTGTTTAGCCGCCATACCTAAATGAACCTCTAATACTTGTCCGATGTTCATTCTTGATGGGACCCCTAATGGGTTTAACATAATATCAATCGGTGTTCCATCTTCTAAATAGGGCATATCTTCAACCGGTAG
>CAYLVT010000028.1:0-10155 GCA_964387195.1 uncultured Acholeplasmataceae bacterium | reverse complement strand
GGAATAGAAACCGACTTTGCGATAAGAGCCATTCCCATTGGAGGATTTGTTTCAATGGCAGGCGAGTCTATGCAAGATGGATTTGTTAAGAAAGATATGATTGTGGGGCTTAATTTTAAAGAGGGTAGCGTTTCTGAAATTATCTTAAATTTAGAACTGCCTCATGAAAAGAAAATCACAATTGATACGTATGACTTATACGATGAAAATAAAGAAGGGTTATTTATTAGTGGTTATGTTGATGGTACCCTTGAAAACTATACAGTGCATGAAAACGCTAAGTATAAACTCACTGAAGAAAAGCAGCAACAAATCGCCCCTTATCATCGTAGTTTTGAATCAAAGAGTTATGTGAATAAACTTCTAACGTTATTTGCAGGACCGGTATTTAACTTTATTTTGGCGTTATTACTGTTCTTTGTTGTGGCGAGTTTTACAGGAAAACCTCAAAACTCTAACGTGCTTGGCAGTGTTGGTAGTAATTCTCCAGCTTATCAAGCGGGTATTGATAAAGGTGATGCCATCACAAAGATAGGTGTAATAGAAGTCACAAACTGGGATACTTTATCAAGTGCCATTAGAGGGTTAGATCATTTTGAAGATGTCGAAGTCACTTATATTAAAAAAGGCAGTCAAACACCAACGACTACTACGATAAACTTTAGAGTAGATATCGCTTCTTTAGGTGTTTCTAATGTCAATAGTGAAGGTATTGTTTTAACGTCTTCTTTAGGGGCAGAAATAGGTAGTGTTTATGGAAAGACGTTATCTGATAAAAAACTAGAAGCCAATGATATTATTACAGCTATTGAATACAATGGCGTTAACACACCCATTACAAATTGGGCAGATATTGTTAAGCTTACAAATAACTTTGATGGTGGTAATGCGATTATAACTTTTTTAAGAGATGGAGAAAGTAAACGTGTTTCGCTTGTTGTATGGGAAAAACAAGTGATTCAAAGTCAAGGCGTTCACTTATATAATGTTACTATGGGTATAACACCTAGTTACAAATATGATTTTGTATACAGCATAACCCAACCGTTTAAAGATATATTTAATGCGTTTTATCAAGTAGTAATGGTTGTTGGATTTTTATTTGGTGGGTCTAAACAAATCGGTATAAGCGATTTAAGTGGGCCTGTGGGAATTTTTAATATTGTTGGGATGTTTGCGAGAAATGGGTTATTGTCATTACTTGCGTTTATTGCCTTTTTAAGTGTTAATATTGGTTTTATTAACTTATTACCTATTCCAGCGTTAGATGGAGGTAGAATATTATTTTCAACCATCGAGGCGATTAGTGGTAAAAAGATTCCAAGAAAAGTAGATGTTATGGTTAATAATATATTCTTTATTCTATTATTGTTGTTGTTTGTTTATGTAACATTTAATGATATATTGAGGTTGTTTTAATGAAAATTTATACAAAACGTGGCGATAAAGGCCAAACAGACGTTATTGGAAAACGTGTTAAAAAATCGGATATAAAAATGCATATTGTTGGAGAATTAGACGAGCTTGCGGTTAGAATGGCGGAGTTTTTAAGTGTTTGTGATAATGAAGCAATTATTGGAGATATTAAATATATTGACTCTGTATTATTTAAAACAGCATCCATTGTTATTGATATTAACAATAAGCTAGGGCTTTCTATTCAAAAAGAAAACATTTCATTTTTAGAAGAGAAGATTGATGCAATGGATGAAGTTTTACCTCCGCTTAAAAACTTTATTACCTATGATGGGGTTATCGCATCGATTAAAGCGAGTGCTTTAAAGACACAAACTAGAGCGGTTGAGCGCTTGATGGTTGAAGATGATTTGGATGAACATGTAGTGATGTTTATCAATCGCTTAAGTGATTATTTTTTCACTTTATCAAGATATATTAATTATTTAGCAAACTATACAGAAGAAAAGCGTGTACTAGGCTAATAAAAGGATATTGTTTGGATTTCAAACAATATTTTTTTATCCATTTTTACACAAAACTTACATACTCTAAACATTAAGCGGTGGAACATAAGTATAAATGATGGCATTATAGAGTTGTAAACGCTTTCCAAATATAATAGATTTTATAAACTAAGAAGAAAAGGAGATGTTTCTATGAACCGAAACACAATAAACAAACGAATTTTAAGGATTTTTTTACTGTTACTTGTTTTAACTGGGTTCACAGTAGCTGTGACAAGTTGTAAACCTTCAACTACAAATCCACCGATTATTGATGATGGAAATGGTAATAATAACGGGGGAGAAAACGGAGAAAATGATGACTGGATTCTAGATTTATCCGTTAGAGATTTTAAAGGTAAAAATGGTGTTGTTGCTGCAGCTAACCCATACGCTGCTAAAGCTGGGTTAGATGTTTTAAAGCAAGGTGGAAATGCATTTGATGCAGCCGTAGCAGTGAGTTTTGCTTTAGGTGTTGTTGAACCAAATGCTTCTGGTCTTGGTGGTGGCGGTATCATGGTTGCCTATAATGCGAGTGAGGGCAGTTATGTATCTTATAACTTTAGAGAATTTGTGCCTGCTGCAGGTACCGCTAGCAAATATGGAAGCTCAGAAAACACCAGAGGTGGGATTATGTCAAGTGGTGTACCTACCCAAGTTGCTGGCTTGTTAAAAGCACACGCTGATAATGGTGTGTTACCAAGAAAAGATATATTAGCACCAGCAATTAAGTACGCAGATGAAGGCGTTAAAGTAACTCCAGAACTTGCCATAGCCATCGGTGAAAACGTATCTAAATTATTAACGTCAAGACAAGAAATCTCTGGCGTTTTTTCAGATGAATTAGCGATTGAATTTATTAAAGAAAACGAATTATTAGTTCAAAAAAACTACGCAAAAGTTTTACAATTAATTTCAGATAAAGGTGCTGCTGGTTTTTATGAAGGCGAAGTTGCCGATGCCATTGTTGAATTACAAGAAAGAGAAGGCGGAATTATCACTCATGCGGATCTATTATATGCGATGGAAAATTATCCATACATTGAAACACCTGTGATGGGTAGTTATAGAGGTCATGATATTATTTCTGCAACCACACCTTCTTCAGGAGGTATTACATTAATCGAAGTTTTAAACATGTTAGAACATTATGGTGATCTTTCAGATTTAGAGCACAACTCAGTTGAATATATTCATTTATTAGCTACAGCTCTAACCTTAGCTTACGGTGATAAACGTCAATTTGTAGGCGATAGTAGAAAAGCCAATGTGCCTATTAGAGGTTTACTATCAAAGGAGTATGCGGCAACAAGATGGGCATTATATAACCCTGATAAGGCGTATGTTGGAAGATTTGAACCAGCAGGATCAGATTATGGTAATCCGTGGCCTTTTGAACCAACAACCTATATGGATGTTTATCAAGCCCAGGATGGTTATGAAAGTGCATCTACAACGAG
The DNA here is from genome assembly GCA_964387195.1 of uncultured Acholeplasmataceae bacterium. Taxonomy (GTDB): domain Bacteria; phylum Bacillota_I; class Bacilli_A; order Acholeplasmatales; family UBA5453; genus DUQU01. The sequence goes on along the minus strand of CAYLVT010000028.1, from coordinate 6,734 downwards.
TTTTTCTGTTGCAGATAAAGATGGAAACATTGTTTCAGTTACTCAAACCATTAACTATTTCTTTGGTAATGGTCATGTGGTACCTGGGTTTGGCTTTTTCATGAATAATGAATTAAGTAGTTTTAGTTTTACACCTTCAAGTGTAAATTATGTAGAACCCTACAAACAACCAGTAAGCCACATTATGCCAACGATTGTTATGAAGGATGGAGATCCTTATTTAACTATTGGTTCCCCGGGTAGTATGAGAATACCTTCCGCCGTCATTCAAGTGGTTTTAAATATGATTGATTTTGGTATGGATATTCAATCGGCTATCGAAGCACCAAGAATTTATTCTTATGCGATGGCTAATGATAACCATGGTGTTACCAATCCTGGACCAGAAGGTGTTTTAAAAGATATTTACATTGAAAGAGCGTTTCCAGAAAGTGTGAAAGAAGCCTTAGAAGCGCTTGGTTATTATGTCATTGTTCAAGGTTCTGATGATATTGATTTATTCTTTGGTGGAGCCCAAGGCATTCACTTTGATAAATCAAAAGAGTTCCCACTTCATGGTGGCGCAGATCCAAGACGGGACGGGAAGTCGTTAGGTTATTAGTATGTTTTTTCAAATAGAATTACTCTATTTTGTTGTCATGATTGGGGTATTTATTTTACTCGTGTTAAAAAAAATACCCTCCGGTTTAGCCTTAATCATTTCATCAATTATTGGAGCATTGCTATCAACAATATTTAGTAAAACAGACTTCAACATTAGACATTTTGTTGAGGGTGGGATGGCTTATTTTAATCCAATTTTACTTGTGACATGTGCCATGATATTTATGGTAGTGCTACAAGCTTCTGGAGCTCTAGACTTTATAAGTATAAAGATTGTAAAAACGTTTAAAAACTACCCCTCTTTAATGCTTATTAGTTTTATGTTCATCATTATGATGCCTGGCATGATCACAGGTTCCACATTAGCCTCAGTAATAAGCTCTGGAGCATTAGTGGGTCCTATAATGATTAAGTTAGGGATTCCAAAAGCGAAGACAGGAGCGATAATCGCCTTTGGTGCGATTATGGGAGAAATCGCACCACCAGTAAATATCCCAGCGATGTTAATTTCTGAAGCGGTGGATATGCCTTACCGAAATTTTGCCTTACCGTTGTTAGCGTTAACTATACCACTCGCGATATTTTGTGTATTAATATTAGGTAGAAAACATGTTAAAAAAATGACACAAGAAGAAGTAGAGTCCATTTTAGATCAATCCATTTTAAATGAAACAAATTGGTTGGTAACACTACCAATCTTCACATTAGTAATCATTATTTTACTACAAAGTATCTTTCCTAAAATATTTGGTATCTTTGGAATGCCACTAGGTTTTATTGTAGCAACGATACCAGGGTTTTTTGTAGGAAGAAAGTTTAACATTATTGACACTCTTACAACAGGGATTGAAAAGTCATTGCCCGCTATGTTGTTATTAATCGGTGTTGGGGTATTTGTTCAAACGATTGCCTTAAATGGAGTTAGAGGTTACTTTGTCATGAATGTCTTAAATCTACCTAACTATTTACAATATATTGGGATGGGTTTATTTGTACCACTATTAGGCGGTGTGAGTGCCTTTGCATCAGCCTCGGTATTTGGCGCTCCATTTGTGATGGCATCGCTTCATTTAAATGTGGTAGTGGTTGTTAGTGGTTTGTCGTTATTGGCAGCCGTTGGAGAGTTTTTACCGCCTACAGCTACCGCTGCAGCTTTTACAAGTGAAGTGATTGAAGAAAAGAATTACTTAAATATTACCAAGGCAGCACTCATTCCCATGGCTGTAACAATCTTATATGCGATGTTATTTATTATACTAATCGCAAGAATATGGTAGGTGAATTATGACAATCTATTTATTAATACATTATCTATACATTTTACTATTAATAGGCATCATTATATTCGCTATTCGAAGATTCATTAAATCTAAAAAGTGGATTGAAAAAATTACCATTGTTCTAGTAGTTGTATTATTTTTACTACGAATCCTGTTGATAAAGTGAGGTGGAATATATGAAAAAAATCAATCGAAAATCACTCATTTTAAACAGTGTAATTATATTAGTAGGATTGGTTATTCTAGTATGGTCAAGTTTTGAATTTCTTAACCATTCTAAGTATAAAACCACATACGTTTTAAGAGATGTTGTAGAAACGGAGAGTTTATCAAAATATTCTCCCAATTTAAAAAACACATCTGCCGATAGTAAGATTTATATTATAAAAGGTGAGGAGAGTGGGCCGAGTGTATTAATCTTAGGTGGCACACACGCCAACGAAGCGGCATCAAACTTAACAGCAACCTTAATGCTTGAAAATCTAACCGTTACTAAAGGGACCGTTTATATTATGACTGAAGCGAACGGAAGTGCCATGACCAATACGTTTCCACAAGAAGGAACGCGTCAATTTTACGATATTGAAACACCGTTTGGGCATAGGAGATTTAAATACGGTTCAAGAGCTACTAGCTTTACAGACCAGTGGCCTAATCCAGAAATTTATGTCCACCCACAATCAGATCAAAAATTATCTACCGGAGATGCGGGCAACTTAAATAGAGCCTACCCTGGTGTTAAAGATGGAACCATCACAGAACAAATAGCTTATGGCATAATCGAACTCATTAAGCAAAATGATATCACAATAACCATTGACCTTCATGAAGCTTCACCCGAGTACTTAACAAACAATGCCATTGTCTCGCATGATAATCCAATCGCTATGGACATTGCCGCAAAGGCCTTTATGACACTAGAATTTCAAAATATCATTATCAAAACAGAAACTTCACCAAAAAATTTAAGGGGACTGACACATAGAGAAGTAGGAGACTACACCAACTCTTTGGCATTTTTACTAGAAAGCTCAAACGCTTCACAAGGGAGATTAAGGGGAGCTTTTACAAACGATTTAATTGTGACCGGTGAAGATAAGTTTTATGATAAAGCAGATGAACTGGGGCTATTGTTTGCAAAGCCTGTTCATATCAATGAACGAGTTGCCAGACATACCGCAACCATTATGGCTATATTAAAAGGATTTAATGATAATCCTATTTCAACAGAAAAAGGCAAATTTGAAATAAACAATGTGCCAAATTATGATGATATTATCAATAACGGTGTTGGGTTTTATCTACTCAACCCTAATAAATAAGAAAGGAAATAAGTATGAAAAAAATTAGCAGTTTATTATTAGTATTTGTTGCGCTACTGTTTGTGGTAGCTTGTGACAAAAAACCTCAAAATGGAGACAACGGAGGTAAGGGTGGCAATAACCAAGATGAATTGGTTGTTGATCAGCCATTAAAAGAAGAATATAAAGATCTCCTCAAAGGTAAGAAACTATACCTTACAACGGCAGGACAAGCGGATTTAAATATTGTAGAAAATATTTTAATCGCTGCAGGTCTAGCTGAAACAGATTACGAAAGCAAAGCGTTATTAAAAGCTGAAGAAGTTGAAACGGGTTCAGCCGTTGTTTTAGTTGTTGGAGCTTCTGGAAAAGGTCTAGGTGACGCTGGAACAGATGTTCAAAAAGAAGTAGCCAGGGCAGAAGCATTTGGCGCTAAACAAACATCAGGTGATATTACATTAATTGTTGTACACGTTGGTGGAGAAGGTAGAACTGGGGCACAAAGTGATCCAATCATTACAAAAGCAGTTCCGTTAGCCAAAATGGCTTTAGTTGTTGATACAAAAACACAAAATGCCGTATTCACAAACGCAGTAGGTTCATCATCTGTTGAATTGTTATTCTTCTCAAGAGCAACCACATTAGTGCCTCCCTTTAAAACATTACTCGGGTTATAATGAAACGCCTATTAGTTGTCTTGCTGCTTTTATTGCTAATGGGTTGTAAAAAGAATGAAGCAAGCGTAATTGTTAGTGAGAATGTTTTATTAGAAAATACGATTTATGAGACAAAAGTATATCATTTTAAAACAAATAAACCCGGCAGCAAAGTCGTTATTATCGGTGGAATCCATGGCGATGAAATCGCAGGTTATAGCGCTGCAGAACAACTAATAGAAGATAACTTTTTTACTGGAGAAGTCTTATTAATTCCAAGAGCCAATATACTGGCAACAAAATTAAACTTAAGATATCCAGGTAGTAACAATAAAGGTGAATATGAGGGCATAATCTATAGTGATTTAAACCGTAGTTTGCCTGGGGATACCACAGGAACAATGACACAACAAATGGCAGCAGCGTTTACTTTGCTGATAACAGAGTTTGACCCGATCTATATTATCGATTTACACGAATCACTAAGAAGTTATAAAGATCAAAACCCGCGTATTGGCGATAGTTTAATCTATTCCAATAAAGAAAGTGCGTGGATTGCCCTTCAAGTTTTAGAACATTTTAATGAGACGTATTTAGAAGCAGGCGATGTTGTCTTTCGATTAGACAACAGTGCTCCAAGTGGGAGTTTTAATCAATATTTTGGAAGTTTAGGTTATATTACCTTGACTATCGAGACAAATAGACAACTCAGTCTTACAAAAAGAATTTCACAACAACTAGACTTAGTTAAATCATTTTTTCACATAATACAATCATGAAAGGAGAACAATACATGATAAAAAGATTTGGATTTATACTGGCTCTTTTATTTGTAGTCGTGATGGCTGGTTGTAAAAAAACCGAATACAAATTAGAAGGACCAACCACAGTTAGTATTGTTGCCGGAGAATCAAAAGAGTTAACCTTAAGCGTTACTCCAGAAACAAGCATTAAAGATGTTACTTTTACTGTGGATAAGACAAGTATCGTAAAAGCGACATTGAATCAAACCACATTAAAAGTAGAAGGTATCACTGCAGGTAGTGCAACCATAACCGTAACCCTTAAAGAAAAGATACATACGATTGATGTTACGGTAACAGAACCAGAAAAAGCACATGAAGAAAAAACGATCCTAGAACTACTACAAGGTGGTAAAAACGATGAGAAAGTCATCGTTACTGGTGTAGTTTATGGTATTGCACAAAATGGGTTTTACCTAGAAGATTCAGAAACAGGTAAAATTTATGTTACGTTAAAAACAAGTAAAGACCTCAATGTCGGTGATAAGATTAAACTTAAAGCTGAATATGGTTTAGTAGGTGGATTTCCAAGACTTAAGAATGCTGAAGTCGTTGAAACCTTAGAACCAGTAACTGACTTTGGAAAACCAGTTATAGAAACAACCATTAAAGATCTTCAAACACTTGATCGAACCAATAAAGTTGGTACCTATGCTAATGTATTTGAAATCACAGGTACTCTTATTAAAACCTTAGGTGGCGCGTATCAACTTGTGGATGAAGAAGCGAATAATGTTTTGTTTACAGAGATTTCAAATGTTGAGTTATTTGAAGGTAAAGAAAGTAACCGTTATGCGATTAAAGTTGTCCTTCACAATTTCAATATGGTTTCCAATAAATGGGAAGTTTCTTTTGTTGGAACAGCTGAAGATATTGTTGAAAAACCAATTACTTTAGAGGAGCTTTTACCGGTTATTCAATCAGATATTGATACAATACCTACCCATATTTATGGTAACTTACCTCTACCTACAACACACCCAACCCTACCCTTTGTAAGCTATAGCTTTTCAGTTGAAACAAACGCTTATATGAGTATTGTTGATGGTGAGGCTTTATTTGATTTAGAGGCTTTAAAAGCAAGTGAAGCAACCGATTTAGATATTATTTTAAAAGTTAATGTTGCTACAGAAACAGAACAAAGAGAAATTGATTATCCAATTACACTACACGCAATTAAAGAACAAACACTCTCTAATCTACTAGAAAATGGTCCAGAAGTGAATTATAGTTATGTGATTGTAAGTGGTAGAGTATTGGCTTTTTCTAGAAACCAAACACTATCCATTCGTTCATATATTGTAGAAGATCCACTTACAAAAGAAACCACAACTATTGATTTTGATCAAGTGGGCGATTATATACTACATACATCAGAAGACTATTTAAAAGTTAAAGTGGGCGATGATATTGTTGTTCATGGTCAATATCGAAATATTTCACGTGAGTCTGTTTTAAACGTTACAAAGGTTGATGTTATCTCTTCAAATAATGAAGTGAATCATGACATTGAAAATGCGTATGTATTAAAGGATGAGGCAAGTTATGAAGAGTTAGGTTTAAACTATGAACAATATTTAAACAAACTTGTTAAAATTGAAACACCTTACTTTACATATTCAACATCCACAACCCCAACTCAAACAAACTGGGTAAGAATCTATCACAGTGAAGAACCTCAAGTTTATGATAAGAGTGTCAATAAACGCTATTTTGCATTTTTAATTGCGGCACAATCAGAAAACTTAGGTAATGATCGATGGATGGAGTGGTTTGATATTCCTTATGTTTCAGGTCCTGCAATACAAACGGAAGTCTCATTTTATGCCTATTTATTATACCCATCAGCAACCTACCTACAATTTGTTATCCCATCTTTAGATGAAATCTTATTTAGTTTAGAAGATAGAATCAATAACATCTTAGATATTCAAATACCTGTAAGTATTGAACCAGGTGAGTTTGTTGATTTAAACAAACAGGAAGATTTAGTTGAGGGTGGCATTACTTGGAGTGTGAGCTTACCACTTATTGACTTAACAACAGGAGAAGTAGCGGATGTATCTGAAAATACAGTTGTTACCTTAACAG
>CAYLVT010000027.1:0-10199 GCA_964387195.1 uncultured Acholeplasmataceae bacterium | reverse complement strand
CATCTGGGAAATCAAGGTCTATATCTGGCATTGAATGCCTTTCTTTGTTTAAAAAGCGCTCAAAGAGTAAACCATACTTTATTGGGTCTACTTCTGTGATGTTTAATAAATATGATACTAAACTTCCTGCAGCCGAACCTCTTCCAGGGCCGACTAATATGTTGTTATCTTTTGCGTATTTTACAAAGTCATAGACAATTAAAAAATAATCACTAAAGCCCATCTCAACAATGACAGATAATTCCATATTCATCCGTTCTATATAGGTTTTACTTTGAATATTTTTATCTTTAAGCCCTTTTATACATAGTGATTTGAGTAATTGATTACTCTCTTTAAATGCTGGTAAATTAAACGTTGGCTTGTCATATTTAAAGGCAAATAAAGGCATAATAGACGATAAATTATCAAATACTTCTAGATAATCCGCATAGCGCGTCTTTAGTTGTTCTTTTGTGATAAAAGATAAATCTTTATCTTTCCGGTTGAAGGTGTTTTGAACTTGCGTTAGTATATCAAATACAGCCTCATCTTCTTTTAAATAGCACATGTAGTTTAGGGGAAGCAATAAAATATCTAATTGATTGGCTAAGTCTTTTAACTTAGGAGCAATTAATATTTCTTCTTCTAAACTTTGTAGGGTAAGTCCAATTGAAAAGTGTTTAAAGTGTTGCTTATAGCGCATGAGTCTTTGTTTAGCTAAGTGATGTAATCCTTTTTCAATGTCTTTATTGACGGTGGAGTAAAACCCTGAAGACATGACATATAGTCCATTTGTATAGGGAATGATCTCATCAAGGGTGAGGGCCTCTTTGCTTAACATAACCATGGATGATAAAATGTTTAAATTTTGATAACCTTGATCATTTAATGCATATAAGAGTAACTCATCGTCTTCAAGTGATAATTTCATTCCAAGAATATAGTTTTCTACAGAACGAAACAACTTATAAGAAGCGTATAAGTTGTTTGAGTCATTAAGTGCGATAAACGGATATTCTTTGGCTGCATGGGATGCAATATCCTCGAGTTTAAAGACACTATTTAATAAATTGTATTCGCTAAAAAATCCAAATGCAAAAATCATATTAACCCTCTTTATTAGTATATCATACATTTAGAGGGTTTTTCTTTTTTTATAAAGGATAAACCCACCAACCACAACTAAAGAAATACCAACAAGAATTACCGCATAAAGATATAGATTTTGAGTAGGTGTTTTACCTCTTACTATAATCACCCTCTCATGATAGGTATGATTACCAGCCTCATCAACCACTTCATAAATGACATAATATTTACCAGGGGCATGTTTATAGTTGGTTTCATAAATGGTGGCTTTTAAGTTTTTAGAATAGTTATCTTCTACATACACGCCTTCATTTAGATTGAGTGTGTCCTTTAAATCAATCGTGAGATCACTTGCTTTAATAATTGGAGGTTCTTTATCTATGACTTTTATGGTTAGTGTTTTAATCGTTTCATTGTGGTGATGATCTTTTAAAGTATATATTACCTCATAAACACCAACCGTTTCATAATCAATGTTTTCTTCAATCAATAAGTCTGCTTGGGTTAGATTTTTTCCGATGTGATCGATATAGTCAAACAAATCTAGTGGATCAGAAAACACATGGATTGTTACATTTGATTGGGTTAGTGATAACGAAGGAGGGATGTTATCAACTACTTTAATGCGTTTAGTAAGTGTTGAAGTGTTGTTTGAAGAATCGATAACTTCTACATGAATAAGCGCATAACCAACTTCATCCAATGACCCTTCAATAGTGTATGTAATAGTGGGGTTAGGGTCATAGTTATCTTTTATTAGAAAATAATCTTCAATAAAAAAGGTAAAGCCAATTTGGTGTGTGTCTAATTGTGTAGTTTGAATGGTTGGTTTGATTTTATCAACCACCTCTACATACGATGCATGCATGGCTTGATTTAGGCTATTATCTTTAATGGTATATATCACTTCGTATAAACCAATAGTTTTATAATCGACATACATATCATTATATTCAATAACTAGATCTTCTTGTTTGGTTTCATTATCTGTTGCTTGAATATAACTTAGATAGTCTGGTTTATCGCCTTGAAGCAAGACTGTAATTGGTTTACTGTGGAGAACTTTTGGTGGTTCTTTATCTACGATGATAAACTCAACAAACCTCATTTCTTCTTGATAATATTTAGGAGAGTATGCGCTATATTTTAGGCGGTAGGTTTGAAGTCTATGTGAGTTAATGACGCTTTTAAAAAAACCATCATTTTCATCCTCAACAACAAAGTTTGGATCGCTATAACCTGGTTTTAATTGAATACTTTGATAAACCAGATCAAAATAAGGATTTAAATCCGCTTTGTAGGGGACTTCTATAGATGTATAGCCAAAGATAAAGATGGAATTAGTACCGTTTATTTGAATCGGTATCAATAATAGACCAAAAAGCAAAATTAATATTTTTTTCATACAATCACCCAACCAATACATACCATTTTGACTTATATTTTACTTTAAAAAAAGACTAGCTACATTGCTAGTCTAATAAAGATTCAAGTTCTTTTGATTTTTCCAAAATAAATTGGTTTTTGTATAAGTTAAAGTAATGAGATTTAAGCTCTAATAATTCTTTATGTGTGCCCATTTCAATAATTTTACCAGATTCGAGTAAAATGATTAAATCGGCATCAACAATCGTTGATAAGCGGTGCGCAACAATAAAGCTGGTGCGTCCTTTTAAAAGTTTGTGAGTTGCGCTTTGAATGACTTGTTCTGCTTCACTATCAATGCTTGAGGTAGCTTCATCTAAAATCAATATTTTAGGATCAGCAATAATCGCTCTTGCAAAACTAATGAGTTGTTTTTCACCTACTGATAGTTTAGAACCGCCCTCACCAATATCGGTATAATAGCCATCACTCAACTTTTCTATAAAAGTATGTGCACCGATTAGTTTAGCTGCATTGATTACTTCTTCATCGGTTGCTTCTAAATTACCATAGCGAATGTTTTCCATAATATTGCCGCTAAATAAATGCGGGGTTTGTAGCACATAACCTAAGCGTTTATGAAGCCAGTGAATTGAACGTTTTTTATAATCAGTACCATCAATAAGTATTTGCCCACTAACGGGTTCATAAAACCGCGATAAAAGGTTAATGATTGTTGTTTTTCCTGAGCCAGTATGACCCACAAGTGCCACTTGAGTACCGGCTTTAATGTGGAGATTAAAATCCGTGAGTATGGGTTCATCTTCCACATAATTAAACGATACATTTCTAAACTCAACATCACCATTTAAGTCTTCCCAGTTTTCATACTTTGGATGGAGGAGATCTCCATATTTTTCTACCACAGATGCTTCATCATAAATCGCTGGTGTTTCTTCAATGAGTTGAATTAAACGTTCTGCGGACGCTTGAGCTTGTTGAAATTGAGCTAAAATACGGGCCACTTGCATGATGGGCTCAAAAAATCGATTGGTATAGTCAATAAATATATAGAGTGTCGTAATCAAAGCAACACTAAAGCCAAGCGTAATAATATCAAATGATCCCTTTAACATAATCGCACCAACCACAATATAACTGATCACTAACATCACAGGCGAAAAGACCGCACTCCAAATAATGGCTTTCGTACTAGCCCGTCTTAAATCTTTGGTTTGTTGTTTAAACATCAGTGAGGCTTCACTTTCAATGGCTAAGCTTTTCGTTGTTTTTGCGCCAATAAAGGCCTCATTAAAGGAAGCGGTGACTTTAGAGTTCATTTTTCTTGATTCACGGTATCCTTTAAGAATTTTTCTTCTAAAAAAGTAGGCAAGTACAGACATAATGGGTATCGAGATAGTAACAATTAACGCAAGTTTCCAACTAAAGACATACAAAATCACTAAGATTGCGCCCATAATAACAAAACTCCATAAAAAGTCTACAAGTCCCCAACTAATAATGTTTGCGAGTCTTCTAGAATCACTGGTCATTCTCGCCATAATCCAACCATGAGGGGTTTTATCAAAATAACTAAAAGGGAGTCTTTGGAGGGTTTCAAACGCTTCTTTTCGAAGGCGATAATTGGTTTCTACTTCAATTTTACCGGCGAGTCTAATAAACCCCCACACACTAAACCCTAATAAAAAGGCATCGATGATGACTAAAACGATAAATAAATTTAAGTGTGTGTAATCTTGGGCTTCAAAGAATGTTCGTATTGCATAAGCACTAAATAGGGTAAATAACATATCAACAACACCCATTAAGGACGCAAAAAAGATAAGCCCAGTGATGGTCTTTTTATTATGAAAGACGGTTTTTAGAATTTTCTTCCACGTACCCAGATTAACTTTACTATCTTGGAAATCTTCTTCGTAATGCATATTATCCCTCTATCATCTTTAAAAACTCGGCTTCTAAAGAGCCTTGGATATCCCAAAGACGCTTATATAAACCTGGTTTGTCTTTTAGTGTTTCATGAGTACCGATATCACTAACAACACCATTTTCTAATACAATAATCTTATCCGCTTGTCTTGCGGTTGTTATGCGGTGAGTAATGATAATCGTGGTACTCTTGTTTTCTTTAAATTGTAACGCTTCTCTTATGAGTTTATCGGTTTGTGTGTCGACGGCACTTAGTGAATCATCAAATATTAAAATTGGTTTATCTTCAATTAAAATACGTGCAATCGCCACACGTTGTTTTTGACCGCCTGATAATGTCGTACCGCGTTCACCAACTTCTGTGTCAAATCCCTTTTCAAATGATTGTATATCTCTATCTAAATTGGCAATGGTTGCCGCTTGAAATACACGTTCTTTTTGAACTTGTGGGTTACTAATCGCAATATTATCATACAATGATCTTGAGTATAAAAACGGATCTTGCAAAACAACCCCCATGTGTCTTCTTAAATAGTGCTTTTCGATATCTTTAATATCTACACCATCAATAATAATTTGACCACTTTCAACTTCTAAAAAGCGAGATAATAAGTTAACAATCGTACTTTTACCACTACCCGTTCTTCCAATAACCGCAACCGTTTCACCTTTTTCAATGGTGAAATTAACATTAGTTAGTAAATGATGGTCGCTATCGCTAAATTTAAAACTGACATCCCTAAACTCAATATGACCTAAAATCGGTGGCGTTTTTGTGCCATTATTGTTAAATTCACTTTCAAGTTGATAAAGTTCATGAAGTCTATCGCTTGCAACTAAAGCCCTCCCAAAATCGCCAATTAAACGACCCAATCCTCTAATTGGCCAAATTAACATCCCAATTAACATCAATACCGCAACTAACTGATCCATCATAACTAACCCTAGACGGGCATAATGAATCGCAATGATAATAATAATTACATATTGAAGCATTGAAATAACGTCACTAATACCCCAGTAAAGGGCGGATGCTTTAGAAAGTTTATAGTTTGCTTTTGAGTAAGCTTGATTAATGGTATCTAATTTTTCTATTTCGTGTGCTTCATTTGCAAACGCTCTAACAATTTTAGTGCCAGCCAAGTTTTCTTGAATAACCGTAATCATCTTTGATTCTTTTTCTTCAACCACTTTAAATTGTTTTCTAACATATCTAAAATACAAAATAGAGGCGGTACCTGAAAATGGAATTAAGACAAGGGCAACAATAACAAACGAGGGGTTAATAAAATAAATTTGCATTGTTCCAAATGAAATGGTTGCAAGCAATCTAAAAAACTCAGCAACCCTTTCTGATAAAAAGGAACCAACCATTTCTATATCTGAAGTAACCCTTTGAATTAAATCACCCACATCAACGTTGTTATGGTATTGATATTCGAGTGATTGAATATGATCATATAACTCATTTCTTAGTTTTCTTTGGATGTTTTCACCAATTCTGCCACGTAAAAAGGACTCTACAAAAATCATAATAAATCGAAACGTTTGAAAACTTGCGAGTAAAACAACCAGTTTAATAATCGTTTGAAAGCCTTCATTTGGCCATAAATAGTTTAAAACAAAGTTTGGGAAATTGACATTATAAATAACACTAGAATCAGGGTTTTTTAAAAACGCAAACAAATATTGTGTAAATAGCGGTACATAGGAATAAGAAAAGCGATTAAATACCACAAAAAGGATGATGAGGAACATCATCCACCAGTAACCTTTTATAAAAGAAAATAACTGTCTTATTCTTTTCATACATAACCTCTACATAAACTTAATTTATTTTATCATTATAGATAGTAAATAGCAACCTAAGAGGTTTATGTATAAATCTTATATTTGCGGGAAGAAAGAGAGGTTTTTATTGAAAATCATGGTGAGGTTTTTTATGTTTCGTAATTGTCTTATTCGTTTTTCTACTAGATGACATTCTTTATATTTATTTTGACTTGATAATAAATCCACTAAACGGTCTGCAAAAAATCTCACAATATAGTGATGTTGTGTCGCTTCACTCATAGAAAACACCATTTCTCTTAAAAAATAAAGTTGTCTATTTTTTTCATATTTCATTTTAAAGTATTCAAGTAATGTTTGTTCAAACAAACTTGGCTCAAATGAAATAAGATGATAATTAGGTTTTTGCTTTAAGTAGATGTCTTCATACAACACTTGTGCTAAATCATAGGTTTTCTCTAAATTTGTAAAGGTTGTAACCTCTCCATGTAAAACTAGTGAAATGCGGTAGTTTTTATACATCTCATCATCAAGCGCATTAACTAAAGAAATGGGACTATAAAAGGGTTGTTGTCCGATATATATTTCTCTATTTCGTTGTAAAATATCCATCATATTATGTTTTAATAACCTTTTATTATAGGTATGGTATATCACTTCAAATTGCTCTAAAGATGCATGAAACTCACTTAGTTTAAACGCTATTTTATAAGCCCATATTTCAAGACCTTCGCACAATAGATATGTCTTATTCATTTCCGCAAAAACTTTTGATGCTGAAATGATATCACTATCGTTAATATGGTGTTCTACTAACGAAAAGATGTATAGTGCAAACTCCATACTTGTCATTTGATCAATAGAATGCATTAATAAGCTAATGTGGTTATTTGCATTCATGTATTCATTGCCTTTTACAAGCAAACTAAATTCAATCAACTTCGATTGAAAATCATTTCTTTGTTTAAGATAATCTTTGAGTTTAATGCTGTTGTTTTCTTTATCAATATGATGATTAATCGCAAGTTTATACCATTCATCCATTTCCATACTGGATTCAAACATATCTTCATTGATATCTAAACCATTTAGCATCGGCTCTATGTAACTCACGTTTGGTTTCATTTGATCATTTTCAATTTTAGATATGTATGAAATTGAAATTCTATACTTTTCACTTAACTCACTTAATGTTAGTTTGCTCTCCTTTCTACGTTGTTTTAAAGTAGCGCCTAATTTACCTTGACTCTTAAGATCTTTTTGGACTCTTTGTCTGATTTTTTCCAAAAAGTATGAATCAGTAGTGTACATACTTACCTCCTAATATTATTTATTTTATGGCTTTAAGTATCATTGTAGACATAATCTTCGATTTGTCAATTTTGTTTTGATAAAAAAAGCGCACCTTAGCAAGGTGCGCGTGTTTATTCTCTTATTTATGCCGTTTTATTTTCATAGACACATTCATTATAAAGTGGACAACCCATACATTTAGGCCTTCTCGCTAAACAATGATATCTGCCAAAGAAAATGAGCTGATGATGAAGTTTTGTATAGCGTTCTTTGGGAAAGAGTTTGTAGAGTTTTAGTTCTGTTTGATGAACATTATCCGTCTTTTTTGAAATCCCTAGCCGGATAGAGACTCTATGAACGTGTGTATCTACCGCAATCAGTGGTACTCCAAACGCATTTGATAGCACAACATTCGCAGTTTTCCTACCAACACCAGCCAGTGCTTCTAAGTCTTTACGGTTGTCTGGAATCATGTAGTTATGGCGCTCTTTGACTTGATTCGCCATTAAGATGATGTTTTTTGCTTTTGTTTTATAAAGTCCAATGCTTTTAATAATATCCATCACATCCGCTTCACTAGCTAATGATAAAGTGTGAATATCTGGATATTTTTTAAAAAGTTCTGGTGTAACTTTATTAACAGAAACATCGGTTGCTTGAGCGGATAAAATAACAGCCACTAATAACTCATAGGTATTGTTATGAGTTAATTCAACGGTTGCATTTGGATATAATTCATCTAAGACTCGTAAAATGGTTGAAGCTTTTTTTGTCATTTTCCAACTAACTTCCTTAATGCTTGAGCGGTTTTTTCATCAATCGAACTTGTTTCATAAGCCTCTTCACTTCTTAGCACCCTATCGACATAGTTAATGGTTTTTCGTTTGTGTTGGATGGTGAGATTAATGGCTTCACTAATCTCATTTTTAGTGTAATCTTCACTAAACCATTGTCTTACCATTTCTATGTGATTAGGGCTTAGCGAGCGACCTTGGAGCTCTTCAATTTCAGCGATAATAAATTCAATATCGGATAAGTTTTGTGCTTCTTTCAGTTCTTCAATTTCTTGGTTAAAGATGTGAGTTACTTTTTTAAAAAAGGGGGTTAGGGAAAAGGTTTCTCCCATTTTGTCATCACGTTTTTCAAGTTCAATAGTAATTAAGTTTTTTTCAAATAAAGCGTTAATGATTTCACCTACTTGAGTTGTTTTAAAACCGCTCATTCTTGCCAAACCAATGGTTGATAAATGATATCTTTTTCTTTCTGCAAGACTAAAAAGATGAAGCATCATAATATATTCTTCATGTGACATATCTAATCTAGGATACATGCGTAGTAATAGTTTAGGATAATCTAATAACCCTTCATCAAATATTTTCTCTATCATACTTACTCCTTTGCTAAGATGGACAATGCAATCTCAGCTGCTTTTTGCTCCGCTTCTTTTTTTGTTTTTGCAACACCGATACCTAAAACAATGTCATCCATTCGAACACTGACTGTAAATGTTTTATCATGACTCGGTCCTGATTGACTCTCTAAATGATAGGCGATGTTTTTTCGATCGGTTTGAACAAATTCTTGAAGTGTGGACTTATAATCACGAATATCGATATGCTTAACATGCGGTATGACAATTTTATAAAACACTTCTTTTGTTTTTTCAAAGCCTTGATCTAAATAAATTGCACCAAACACCGCTTCAAACGCATCCGCAATAATGGATGGGTTATCTCTGTTTCCCGAGACAATAGAGCCTTTTCCTAGTCTTAAGTATTCTTTTAGATTAATGTGTTTTGCATATAAGTTTAAAGCCTCTTCACAAACAGCTTCCGCTCTTCTTTTAGACATTTGGCCTTCGGTTTTAATACCTTTATTATACAAATATTCACCCATTAATAAACCGATAACTGCGTCACCTAAAAACTCCAACCGCTCGTTATTGTCCGTGTCGTTTTCATTAGAATAACTCGAATGCGTTAACGCTTGTTGAAGTAACTCTTCATTGTTGAATTTAATATGAAGTTTTTTTAATAATTGATTAATCTTCTTCACCCTCTATATTGATTTCTTCTAATAACGCTAAGGACGTTTCGATAACGTTATTTTTAACAAAGGTTCTTGCTTGACGGATGGCGTTAAAGATAGCCACACTATTCGATGAGCCGTGTGCTTTTATTACTGGGGCATTTAAGCCAAAAATCATCGCGCCACCAATTTCACTTGCATCAAGACGTTTGGAAAACCGTTTTAGGTTTTTCTTCATAAGTAAATAGCCTAACTTCCCGCCTATAGATGATGAAATCTCTTCTTTTAACATCGTCCCCATCGCTTTAGCGGTACCTTCCATTGTTTTTAATACAATATTTCCTGTAAAACCATCTGTAATAAGTATATCACATGGACTTGATAAAATGTCCTTCGCTTCAATATTACCCAAAAAGGTAAAGTGAGGGCTATTTTTAAGTAATTCATACGCTTCTTTGTCGACTTCACGACCTTTGCCTTCTTCAGTACCAATATTGATTAACCCTACCGATGGGTTTTCTCTTTCTAAATAACCTTTCGCAACCACACTTGCAAAAAGCGATAACTCTAAAATATGTAACGCCCTTAACTCTACATTCGCACCCACATCTAAAAGGATCCTTCCCCTTTTATCAAGAGAAGGAATAATTGGTGCTAATGCAACTCTATGCATGTGCTTCATCCCTTCACAATTAAATGAC
>CAYLVT010000026.1:0-10333 GCA_964387195.1 uncultured Acholeplasmataceae bacterium | reverse complement strand
TATAAAATTATTAAATAAGCCTTTTATGAGGCTTTTTTGTTTATGAAAAAGGTATTTAGAGATCCAATATATGGCTATATTCATATTATCGATCCCATCATTCATCAACTGATTGATTCAAAAGCGTTTCAACGCTTAAGAAGAATCAGTCAGCTATCTGGTGTAAAGATGGTTTTTCATGGTGCCGAACACTCTAGGTTTAATCACAGTTTAGGGGTATACGCTTTAGCTTGCAAAGTGCTAGAAATCAATGAATCCATTCAAGACCACTTAAGTGAATACGAACGTATCTTATTTTTAACCAGTGCTTTACTCCATGACGTTGGTCATGGGGCGTATTCGCATTCTTTTGAACGGGTGTTTCATATCAATCATGAACAAATGACCGCGTCAATACTATTAGGCGATAAAGAAATCAGTGCGATTTTAGATGCCCATAACGAAAACTTAAAAACGGATATTTCAAGCGTTATACTAAAAACACATAAGTTTCCGATCATTGAATCGTTAATCAGTTCACAGCTGGATATTGATAGATTGGATTATTTATTAAGAGACGCCTATTATACAGGGATATCTTATGGTAAAACAGATATGGACCGAATCATTCGGATGTTAACCATAAAAGATGGTAAGATTGTTTATAAAGAAGGCGCCTTGCATGCGATAGAAAACTACTTAATTAGTCGCTATCATATGTATTTCCAAGTTTACTATCACCCCGCAGCAAGAAACCATGAAGTGATTTTAGAAAAGATTTATACCCGCATTAATGCGTTATTTGAGTCTTTAAACGATCCTTACTTAAATCACCTAAAACAAGCAGCTTTAGGTGATTTAGATAGTTATTTAGAAATCGATGATTATTATGTAAATGCCTTAATTAAACGCTTTTCCCATAGTGCTGATGAGATATTATCGGGGTTATGTAATCGGTTTTTAAATCGTAAGTTATTCAACTTTATCGAGTTTAGTCATGAAGATGAAATCAAACCCATCTTGGCTCAACAAACGTCAAACTATCATTTTCAATTTGAAGACGTTTACCAACAAGCATATAAAAAAGAATTTGATGTGGTTAACCAAATATTTATCTTAAATAAACAAGGTCTTATTCTCCCTATTGAAGAAGTTAGTAGTATTGTTAAAGGGTTAATTGATTCGGGTAATAAACGGATAAGAAGGCTTTATTATGAATAGTGTGATTGTTGTAGAAGGCACTCATGATGCCGCAAGAATAAAAGAAGTTTATAAAGACGCGCACATCATTATCACAAATGGCACAAGTTTATCTGATGCGGTATTAAATGAAATAATAGAGTTATCTAAAACAAACGAAATCATTTTATTTTTAGATCCTGATTATCCGGGCAATAAAATTAGACAACTCATATCTTCTAAAATTGAAAATGTAAAACACGCCCACATTAAAAGAGAACACGCAACCAATGGTAAAAAGATAGGTGTTGAACACGCTAGGCTAGAAGATATTAAACAAGCACTAAAGGTAAGAAGTGTTGTTAATAAAACCGATATAGACATGCCTTTTTTGTTAGATTGTGGCTATATAGGTAATAACGATTCAAAAATAAAAAGACTACAATTACTCAATCACTTTAATATTGGTTATGTTAATGGGAAAGGGTTATTAAAAAAGTTATCATTATTTGGAATCACAAAGAAACAGGTCATTGATTATGAAAGCAAAAAAACACTACGGACAGAATTTCTTAAAAAGTGAATCCATCATTTTAAAAATCATTCAATCGAATGATATTTTAAATGAAGTGGTCATTGAAATTGGTCCAGGTAGAGGCGCATTAACAAAACACTTAGTGATGGCTAAAGCGTTAATCGCATTTGAAATAGATCAATCCTTAAAACCCTTATTAGATGATTTAGTAAAGGGGCATAACGCTCAAATCCTTTATGAAGATATTTTAAATATTGATTTAAATCAATTCTTAAAAGATAGGGGTATTGATAAATGTATTATTATTGCCAACATTCCCTACTATATTACAGGACCAATCCTACAACTTATCGCAAACACCACCCAAGTGTCATCAGCTACTTTAATGGTTCAAAAAGAAGTGGGCGATAGACTACTTGCAAGTAGTGGTAAAACTTATGGCGCATTAAGTGTTTTAATGGCATATAAGTTTGATATTGAGAAAATAACACATGTTAAAAACACAGCCTTTTATCCAGTGCCTAAAGTAGATAGTGTTGTTGTAAAATTAACAAAGACTTCTAGATATACAAATAGAATTATTGATGAGGAAAAGTTTATTTCATTTGTTAAAAATGCCTTTATGCAAAAACGAAAAACACTCATTAATAATCTAGCTGCGACCTATAAGATTTCAAAAGATGAAGTTTTAAATAACTTAAAAGAAATAGATGAAGATATTAACCCTTTAATTAGAGCGGAAAATGACTCAATAGAAGCGTTTATCAACTATTCTAATGGGTGGAAATATGATTGAAAAAGCGTATGCAAAAGTGAATCTAACGCTTGAAGTGATTGGAAAAAAAAATCAATTTCATTTACTAGAAAGTGTTGTTATACCTATTGATCTACATGATACATTAACCTTTAGCCTATCTGATAAAGATGAGGTTATTTCAAGTGTAGATATCAAAGACAATAACATCTTAAAAGCGATTGCTTTATTTAAACAAACATACAATATTAAAGCGTGTGTAAAAGTTGTGTTAGATAAACAAATACCTATTGGTGCTGGACTGGGTGGAAGTAGTGCAGATATTAGCGCGACTTTAAGAGGTTTAAACAGGTTGTTTAACGTAAATAAACCCATAAAAGAATTAGAACCACTCGCAAACCAATTAGGCAGTGATACATTATTTTGTTTATACAACAAACGAAGCTTTTTATATGGAAGAGGCGACTATCTTCAGGTTTATGAAAGCGAGGATAAATTATCATTTTTACTATTGATACCAAACATCAGCCTATTAACAAAAGATGTATTTAATACCTACCGTTTATTAAATAAAAAAGAACCCTATATTGGGTTTGAATCTTATTTAAAAAACCAAGATATTGACTTCATTGTTAAAAATAGTAAAAATGACTTATTAAATCCAGCACTTAAACTAAGTGATGAATTTAAGAGACTTTATCAAAAACTTACATCATCAAATATAAATATTTATATGTCTGGGTCAGGACCTAGCTTATTTATGATAAATCCAACTAAAAAAGAAATAGATTACATAAAAAGTTTAAATGAAAACACTTTACTATTATTTAGTAAAGAATTATAAGCGCTAAATTGTTATAATAAAAGATGGGGAGTGATATTTATGGAGATTGATGGCAAAAAAGTTCAACTGTTTAGTCTTTCTGCAAATAAAGCCATTGCAGAAGAAATTTCAAGAGAATCAAAGATTCCGTTATCAAACATTTCAGTTATGCGATTTGCAGATGGAGAGATTGGTTTAAATATTGATGAGTCTGTTAGAGGAAATCATATCTTTATTGTTCAACCAACAAGTAAACCCGTTAATGAAAACTTGATGGAAGCGTTAATTATGACAGACGCACTCAAACGAGCTAGTGCGACTTCTGTAACACTGATTATGCCTTATTATGGCTATTCACGTCAAGATAGAAAGGCGAAAAGCCGTCAACCAATTACTGCAAAATTGGTTGCTGATCTAATTCAGACAGCTGGAGCGAATAGAGTCATATGTATTGATCTACATGCCGCTCAAATTCAAGGATTTTTTGATATCCCAATTGATAATTTTCCAGCAGCTCCACTACTTGCGAGTTATTTTCAAAAAATGCCAACCGACGATTTAGTGATTGTATCACCTGACCATGGTGGTGCTACAAGAGCAAGAAGTTTTGCGCGCTTTTTTGAAACACCAATCGCAATTATTGATAAACGTAGACCAGAGCCTAATAAAGCTGAAGTAATGAATGTTATTGGGGATGTTTCAGGTAAAACATGTATTGTAATTGATGATATTATTGATACGGGTGGTACGTTAATCGAAGGAGCGAAAGCGTTAATTGCAAATGGTGCAAAAGAAGTCTATGCGTGTGCTACACACGGCGTCTTTTCTTCAGATGCACTTGAAAGATTAGAAGAATCATGTATTAAAAAGATTGTTGTGACAAACACAATCCATCATGAAAACATCCATGAGTATAAAAAGATTGTTGTCTTAGGTATTGGTAATTTATTAGGAAAATCCATTCTTAATATTGTTAAAGATAAACCCATTAGCCAAATATTTGAAAACATTTATAAGGATACCCCTCAATCATGAAGCTCATTATTGGGCTAGGTAATCCTGGTAAAAACTATGAACACACAAGACATAACGTTGGTTATGATAGTGTGAGTTTATTTGCCAAAGAAAACCAAATTACGTTTAAATATGAACCTCGATTTGAAGGTATGATTGGAACGTATATTAAAGATGGCTATAAAGCCATTCTTTTAAAACCCACCACCTTTATGAATTTATCGGGCAGAAGTGTTTTAAAGGTATGCGAATATTTTAAAATAGATACGAGTGATCTATTAATCATTTCGGATGATATTAACCTGACACTTGGTGCGATTAGATTAAGATATAAGGGTTCAAGTGGTGGTCATAATGGGCTTAGAAACATTATTGATATTCTTAAGACAGAAGAAATAAAACGCCTTAGAATAGGCATTTCCAATGATGTTGATGTCGTTGACTATGTTTTATCTAAGTTTTCAAAGAAAGATAGGAAAGTCATCGATCAAACGTTAATTGAAACCCTACATATTTTATATGATTTTATTCATGAAAAAGCCTTTGAAGAGATTATGACAAAATACAACCAAACAAGTCTCTAAAGGGGCTTTTTCTTTCTTTATTCTATTCTTATTTATGTGTGGTTTTTAAAAATGTAAAGAAGTTATAAAGAATAAAGCGATAAAATGCAATTATCAATAGATTAAATCAAACTATGATATTATCAAAGAAGTAAAGTGGTAATCATTGATTAATAATCAAAGAAACTAGTTTATCAATTGTTTTAAAAAAGATAGCCATTAATATAGGAAAGGTAATGTATACAAATAAAGTGTGCTATCAATGTAGTTAAAGTATACAAAACATATATGGACACGATTTTAGAAGTAAAGCATTTAAAAAAGACATATGGTAATTTAAAAGCTGTAAATGATGTATCTTTTAAGGTAAGAAGGGGGTCTTTGTTTGCGTTTTTAGGACCTAATGGGGCTGGTAAATCAACAACGATTAACATTATCTCAACCTTACTTAAAAAAGATGAAGGTGAAGTTTTATTAAATGAGCAATCAAGTGAAGCTTATTTTAGAAACAAAATTGGGGTTGTCTTTCAAGAAAACATTTTAGACGATCTTTTAACGGTAAAAGAAAATTTAATGTATCGAGGGTCTCTATACATTAATAACAAACAAGGTGTTTTAAAACGTTATCAAGAGTTAAGAGAACTCTTGCGTTTTGGTGCGTTTGAAAACCAACGCTTTAAAACACTATCTGGGGGGCAAAAAAGACGCACTGAAATCGCAAGAGCCTTATTTTCAAACCCTGAAATTCTTTTATTAGATGAACCAACCACAGGTTTAGATCCAGAAACCAGAATGATTGTTTGGGAATTAATCGATCACTTAAGAGAAAATTCAGGCATGACAATCTTTTTAACAACCCACTATATGGAAGAAGCAGCCAAGGCCGATCATGTGGTCATTATTAATAAAGGAGTGGTTGTTGCGGAAGGGACACCCGCAGCACTTAAAGATAAGTATTCATTTGATCGTTTAAAAATCGTTCCAATAGATAAAGAGTCCTTCGTTCAAACATTACACGATTTAAAGATCGCTTATGAAAAGATATCTGATGAATATGTCATTATTATTGATGAGGCGTTAAAGGCTATTGAATTATTAAATACGTTTAAGACAAACATTAAACAATTTGAAGTTATTAAAGGCTCTATGGATGATGTCTTTATAGAGGCAGTAGGAGGCAACCATGTATAATTTGTCATCACTAGTTAAAAGAAACATTAAAGTCTTTATCCGTGATAAAGCAAGTGTGTTTTTCTCATTCTTATCGGTACTTATTATGTTATTGTTGTATTTTTTATTTTTAGGAAAGCAATACACATCCGATCCAAGCCTAGACACATTAACCCAAAACCAAAAAACATTTTTATCAATGGGTGTCATCATGGGTGGTGTGTTAGTGATTAACACAATCTCATTATCATTAGGGGTTATGGTTTCCATTGTAAATGACCTGCAAACCAGAAAACTAGAAGGGTTTTTAGTAACACCCATTCACCGAGTGAAAATCATTTTAAGTTATTTTATTTCATCGTTTATAGTTACGGCAATATTAACCCTACTAATGTGGGTGGCTACAATTCTTTATTTAGGTCTTGCTGCAGGGTATTGGTATAATTTGGAAACCATTTTAATAGCGTCATTATTACTCTTATTCTTTACACTGATTTCATCGAGTTTTATGATTAGTTTGGTGTCATTTATTAAAAGTCAAAATGCGTTTGGGGTTCTTGCGGGTATATTAGGTACGGTTATCGGGTTTATGAGCGGGATTTATATGCCGCTTCATGTTTTAGGTAAAGGTATGACTAATGTTGCATCGATACTTCCTTTTACACATATGACTATTCTTTTAAAACAAGTTTTACTAAAACAACCCTACCTTCTCCTTGATAGTGAAGTTAAAGGTGCGATAGAAGTATTCTATGGCACCAATGAAATAGGCGTGTTTGGTTTAAGTGTCTCCATGGTTTATTTAATGATAGGTATTATCATACTAAGCATTATCTTTTTATTGATTGCCTATAAAAACATGATAAAGAAGATGGTTAAATAAGTTTAATACCTATTAAAAAATTAAAATATCAAGTATAATAAAGTTGCAGGCGATACTATTTATCGCCCGCATTTTGTCGTCAAAAAAGAGGGTATTATGAATCATTTAGCGCATTTATTTAAACAATTTAATGCTTTTAACATCAAAGATAAACACCAGCTATCCGATGTTAGTGAAGGTTATATATCATCGTTGATGGCGTATGAGTTTTTAACAACCAATAAAACCATTTTTTTAGTTGTGCCAAGTATGAATTTAGCCCAACTCTATTATGATAATATCGCCTCTCTTATCGGAAGTGAAAATGTGTTATTTTATCCTTCCGATGAACTTCTAACAAGCATTTTATCAATCGCGCTTGAAAGCTTTAAAATCGAGCGTATTTACACAAGAGGCGAACTCATAAATAACCCTAGGAAAGTAGTGATTTTAAATCAAGCTGCAGCAGTTAGAAAAACATTACCTTTAAAGGAATGGAAAAACGCAACACTAAAGTTTAAACCAGGAATGGACATCGACTTTAATAAACTTTCAACTAACTTAGTAAATTATGGTTATAAAAGAGAATATACGGTTATCAAACCAGGGGAATTTTCAATTAGAGGCTCGATTATCGATATTTTTCCCTTAGGTAGTGAAACACCATACCGATTAGACTTTTTTGATACCGAGTTAGAGGTAATAAAACCATTTGATCCTGAAACGCAAAGATCAATCGGTCAAAGTAGTGAAATCACTGTTTTACCAATGAGTGAGTTGTTTTTTGATGATGCGACAAAAGACAAAGTGGTGCAAAAAATGGAGCACTACGTAGAAAGTGAAACACTCTCTAAAGAAAGTCAACTAAAATTCAATGAAGATATTGACAATTTATATCAACGCATCGATATTGAATCCTTAGAACACCATATTGGCTTTTTTACGAGTGATACTATCTTTGATTTTTCAAAACATAAATCCATTTTCTATTTAAATACACATTTAATGAAACACAATGAAGTTAGGATGTTAGAAGATGTGTCCAATTACCATGAAGAAAAACACTTATCACAAAGTGTGCCTTTTTATGTTTCATTAAATGCGTTGTTAAACTACGAACACATTAAACTGTATAGCATTGGCCAAGATGATCAAAGCCATCCGGTTTATTCAAGAGACCCAATTCGCTACCAAGGTAATGATCATACATTCATTCAAACATTAGATAATGATACTTATATTTTATCTATCTTTCAAGAATCGAGATATTTAAAATTAATAGATTCACTTAACTTGGCCCATATAAACTATTATTTAAATCCAAAAAAGATTGTTAAAAATGAAGTTAATATTTTTTATCCAAGTCACTTTATTGGGTTTAGTTTGTATGAAGAAGGGGTTCATTTTATTCATGAATCAGATATTTATGATTATAAAACGAAAAGATCGTCTATTAAATATCAATCGGTTTTAAGTGAAACGATTAAAATCAGTGATGTGAGTGAGTTAAGCGTGGGTGATTATGTTGTTCATTATGACTATGGTATTGGACTTTATGAAGGCATTAAAACCATGGAACTTTCTGGGATAAAAAGAGATTATATTCATATTGCATATCAAGGAACGGACTATTTATATATTCCAGTTGATCAAATTGATTTAATTTTAAAGTATGCTTCTCGTGAGGGTCATACCCCAACCTTAACAAGACTTGGTACCAATCAGTGGTCTAATACAAAAAAACGGATTAAAAATAAGTTATCTGATTTATCTGACCGGTTATTAAATCTCTACGCGAGTAGGGAAGAGGCTAGTGGGTTTATGTTTTTAAAAGAAGATACGATGCATGAACAATTTCGTAGTTACTTTGAATACGATGAAACCCCCGATCAAATGAAAGCCATTGAAGCGGTAATTGAGGATATGGAATCTAGTAAGGTGATGGACCGGTTAATTTGTGGGGATGTTGGTTATGGTAAAACAGAAGTCGCGATGCGTGCGTCATTTAAAGCGGTTTATTCAAACAAACAAGTCGCTTATTTAGTGCCCACTACCGTGTTAGCAAGACAACACTTTCACACCTTTAAAAAACGGTTTGAACCGTTTGGCATAACGGTTGAACTCTTAAGCCGTTTTGTGACACCGACCGAGCAAAAACACATTATCGATAAGCTATCTAAAGGATACATAGATATTGTGATTGGCACACATAGGTTATTATCAAAAGACATTTCATTTAAAGATTTAGGTTTACTAGTCATTGATGAGGAACAACGTTTTGGGGTGGAGCACAAAGAAAAAATTAAAGAAATGAAAATTAATGTAGATACCCTATCACTAAGCGCAACCCCAATTCCTAGAACATTACAAATGTCGTTGGTTGGTTTAAAAGATTTATCGATGATTGAAACACCACCACTTAATAGATACCCTGTGCAAACCTACATTATTGAAAGGCATGATTCGATTATTAAAGAAGCCATTGAACGTGAGCTTGCTAGAGGCGGGCAAGTGTTTTATTTATACAACCGAGTGTATGATATGCCGTTGGTTGAAAAACGGTTAAAACGACTCGTACCAGATGCGAGAATCACACACGCACATGGAAAAATGAACCGTGATGTTTTAGAAAACACCATCAGTTCCTTTATTGAAGGTCAATTTGATGTGTTGGTATCAACAACCATTATAGAAACGGGTATCGATATTCCTAATACCAACACCTTAATTATTCATGATGCCGATAGGTTAGGCTTATCCCAACTTTATCAAATTAGGGGTAGGGTAGGTAGAAGTGATAAAATTGCCTATTCTTATATGATGTATGACAGGCATAAAGTCTTAAGTGAAGATGCAGAAAAACGCTTAAAAACCATTAAGGACTTTCAAGCCTTAGGTTCAGGCTTTAAAATCGCCATGCGCGATTTAGCGATTCGAGGCGCAGGCGATTTATTAGGTGAAGAACAATCAGGCTTTATTGATAGTGTAGGTTTAGAAACGTATTTAAGAATGTTAGAAGAAGTTATTAATGAAAAGAAAGGTATTAAGGTTGATAAAACCGTCATTGATGATGAAACGATTTTATCGGATCGACACATTAAAGAATCCTACATTTCTAATGATGATGTAAGATTAGAAATTCATAAACGTATTAGTAGTGTTAATACACTCAATGATTTAAATAATTTAACCATTGAATTAAAGGACCGTTTTGGTCAAATCGATGATGAGTTAATGGAATATATGTATGAAAAACTCTTTAGAAAGTTATCCTCTAAATTAGGCGTTGAGAAGGTAAATAAAACAAAACTAGATTTATCACTTCAACTCTCCGTTAAAGCAAGCAAGTTTACGGATGGTGAAAAATTATTTAGCGCAATTAATAAAGTCGATAGCCAAATAAAGTTATCCTATTTACATGAAAGAATTCATATTACACTCATTTTCGATCATA
>CAYLVT010000025.1:0-12322 GCA_964387195.1 uncultured Acholeplasmataceae bacterium | reverse complement strand
TAGAATTGTTAATTCGTAATTCGTTTTTCTAATCACTATTCAGTTTTCAAAGACCAAATCCATGCCACTCTATTTAGAGTGCTCGTATATAATATCATTATAATGATACCTTGTCAACAACTTTGAACAAGATATCTTTTAACAATATTAATTTAAGCCTCAATTTGAGCGACCTTTTCTATTCTATAACAACTTAATAGATAAGTCAACACAAAAGATACAAATATTTAAAATAAATTTTTTTATTATCAAAACCTTTCCTTAATTACTTAGGTGTGTGTATATACGCATATCAGTAAAATTTATTTTATGCAACCAATGACCTTTATTGTATATTTTTGTCTAATCTGTTTGTCTATTAACTCTTATATGCAAAATTCGTTTTGTTTTTTTAGTTCTATGCTATCGGTTATATACGCGGTTTTAATATTTAAATTATATGTCATTATTTTAATTATTCATTATTTTTTTATGTTATCAAAATATATTAAATGCCTATAATAACTTATTATTGGCCTCTCATAATATAAACCTATATGATTGGTTCTTAAGAACGAGTAGAAACAACCTATGTAATGATTGTGTTTGTAGTTGGTAAAAGTAAGTTTGTTTGTTTGACTATTAAGACTTATTGTCTTAAACTATAGATGGATGGTGATTATATGAGAGTTATAGAACTTAATACAATTAAGGATGCGGTTAGAGACTTATTGGTTGATGCCGCACAAAATGTGAATGATGAATTGCTAGATGCACTACGTGATGCAAGAGATAAAGAAGAATCCGAACTTGGTAAAGATGTCTTATCACAAATTATAGAAAACGACTTAATTGCGAGACGTAAAGGTGTACCAATGTGTCAAGATACTGGTAATGCGGTTGTTATGATAGAGATTGGATCAGAAGTTTGTTTCACTGGCGACTTAAAAGAGACTGTAAATCAAGGTGTTAAAGAGGCGTATGTTGATCACTTTTTGAGAAAGTCAGTCGTTAGACATCCCTTTGATAGGGTAAACACAGGCGATAATACACCTGCTATCTTACATACTAAGATTATTCCCGGTGATAAAATACATCTTCGTGTAGCGCCAAAAGGTGCAGGAAGCGAAAATATGAGTGTCGTTAAGATGATGGTACCTGCTGATGGTATTGAAGGTGTTAAGCAGTTTGTTTTAAAAACAATATTTGAAAGCGGGGGTAAACCATGCCCACCTATTGTAGTAGGTATTGGTATTGGTGGTAACTTTGAAACAAGTGCGATTATGGCTAAAGAAGCCGTTATGAGAGATTTACGCGATGAATCTAGTGACCCAATCGCAAACAAACTTGAAAAAGAATGGTTAAAAGATATCAATGAACTCGGTGTAGGCCCTATGGGTTTTGGTGGATCAGTAACCGCTTTGGCCATTAAAATAAACGTGGCACCTTGTCACATAGCGAGTTTACCTGTTGCAATAAATATTCAGTGTCACGCTGCTAGACATAAGCATGTGACGATATAGGGAGGTTTGTATGGAATTAAAAACACCTGTAAGTAAGGAAGTCTTACAACAATTAAAAATCGGCGATGTTGTTTACATTAGTGGCGTTATCTACACAGGGAGAGATGCTGCCCATCAAAAAATGGTTGATTTAATTAAAAAGGGAGAACCTCTACCTTTTGAATTAGAAAGCAATATTATTTATTATGTTGGGCCATCGCCTGCAAAACATGATCAAGTTGTTGGCTCAGCAGGCCCAACAAGTTCTTATAGAATGGATTCATTTTTACCAATTATACTACCTTATTTTAATATTTCTATTGGTAAGGGCCCTAGAAGTTCTGAGGCTAAATCATGCTTATTAAACAAAGGTGTCTACCTATCAGCTACCGGTGGGGCTGCTGCATTGATTAGTCAATCCATAAAAGCAAGTAAAGTCGTTGCGTTTCCTGAATTAGGGGCTGAAGCGATCCATCGTTTTGAGGTAGAAAGATTTCCAGCGATCGTGACGTATGATTCACATGGTGGGGATTTACTCAGTGAAGGGATTAATAAATATCAAAAACTCAAAGTCTAATGCTTTGAGTTTTTTTATAGTTAAATGTATTAAATTCTTTATATATGCATAGAAAATGAGGATAACATCGTTTGAATAATCGATAATGGCATTTCAAAGGATGTATAGTTTGGGTTATAAATAAGATCAACGAGCTCAGGATGATCAATAAAGGGGTTTCTGTTATTTTGATACGTATAGATTACTTCGTTTCTATGAATCTCAAATTCATCTACCGGGTCAATTTCATGCCAAGCAATAAGCGTATCTAGGTCACCTATCTTTGATAAAATCGTATCATTTCCCCATCTAATATCCATGTAGAATAAAATTCTTGCAACATCCCCTCTATGAGTGTCTCCTGGATACCACATTTGGTTATAATTACCAAAGCCACCTGAAACACTAACTTGATTAATAAATTTATTGTTGCCTCTTGTTGAGTTTACATTGGTATCCGCCGCCCTTAAGTTATGCATATCTGAGGCAATTCCCCTTGTCGATACACCGGGGTTATAATCTCCTGTACCAAACAACGATTTAGCCCATACGTGTTCTCTATTCCATGTACTATTGGTGCCATCATTGTTTACATCCCATATGGGTAGTGCATAACCATCAAATGGAAAACCGCTAGATGATGAGCCTCTTAGTGTATCCGTATAGATGACATTTATATAATCAGTATTATAACCGACCCACACATCCGATTCTTTTAAAATGTACCTTGCCTCACCATAGGTGGTTGTTTCATAGGGACCTGTATCATTGAGTAGTATTACCAGGGCATCAACTAAAGCCTGCCCCGTTAAACCATCTAAGCTTTCATAATACCCTGTGAAGTTTGTGGGTGGATATTTAACAGTAATGGTATAGGATGTGTTTATACTAGTATCAAAAGATAAATAAATAGATACCACATAAACACCTGTTTTAGTAAGATTTATTGAACTTGTATTTGCTTCAAGAGAATCTGTATAATCAACACCATGATTATTTTTAGCACTAATACCTTCTAAAAAGTTTGGCGCTTCATCACCTATGTGATAAGTGATGTCTTTAACTCCGTAAAATGAAATGACTTCATTTTCGATCACTGTGAGTGTATAAAACGTTTGAATGGTTGGGTCAAAGTCTACATAAATATAAACAATATAAATGCCAACTTCCTCTAAGTTAACAAGCGAATCATCCGCTTTTAAATGAGTTGTATAATCGAGTGTATCACTACCTAGTGCCGTGATACCCTCTAAATAGTTAGGTATAACATCACCCATTGTATAGTTTCTATGATTAACACCTGCAAATGTAATCTCTAAAACTGTTGTTTCTAGTTTTTCAATTTGGATGTTATAACTAACGGTCTTTGAATCATCATCTTTTTCTAACAACGCAGTTAGTGTTACAAGGACATCGTCATCTTTTTGAGTAACTTTACCCTCATTTGATAAAGAATCGATATGACTACTAGACCATCTAATGGTAACCCCATCAATTAATAGAGGTAAATCAATATCTTTGTTTGTGGTTTGAGGTATCGTAATTTTGTCTAATATAGGTGTAAAATCGAAAGGTGATTCATCTAATATTTCTTCTTTAATAATGACAATATCAAAGTGTTTTTTATGGGTATTGTTTTTATAACGAAAGGTTGCGGTTATGGTAACATTTTGGGCTTCTAAAGTTTTTGTTATAATCCCTCTATCATGTTCAAATACCACATTTGAGCTATTGCTTTCCCAGGCAATCACTACCCCCTCTACTTCTAGAGGTACATAAAAATTATTACCTACATGATCAGAGGTATCATTTTCGACATATTGGATATTGATTTGATTTGTTAATTGATTTAAACCATTATTTTGACAACCAAACATCCACAGTAAAAAAAACATCCATATATATTTATAGATCTTCATAAATACCTCCTTTCAAATTATTATACTATAAAAATACGTTTCTCTTCTTGACTACATTAAACTCGCTTGTTTTAATAAGTAAACTAAAATAGTACCAATTAACACATCGGCACTGCCACCAAAGGAAATGTTATGGGAAATACATTCTTTAGATACTTTTTCAATAAGATCTAAATCATAGGTTTTAATTATTTCAATTTTATTTACCATATCAAAATACTTAGGGAAACTCTTTGCACGTTTTAAACCTACAGTATCATTTTTATTAGAAATAATATCAATTAAAGTCATGGTTAACGCTTTATCGGATAACTCATTATACTTAAGTAAAAAGTGGTACGACTTATATACAGAAGGCAATCCAAAATAAACCTCATGTCTAATGGTATAGACATTGTATTTTTGATAAGCCTCGATCCCAAAGGTATTCGGATCCTCTTCTAATTCTTTTAAAATGTCTCTTGAAATATATTTTACAATCTCTCTAGGATCAGACATAATGGTTTGGTGATAATAACCAAGCGCATACACTAAAACACCCATTAAAAAGATAGCCCCTTTATACGTATTAACACCGCCAGAGTCCTCTAACATAGCTTTTTCAGCATCAAGGCCAATCATTCTAACCTGATTAAACCCCTCATCAATGTCTTTACTTTCATAACCCACTTCATACATTTTTACTAAGTAAGGGATAATTACCTCACTAGATGATAACATCATCTTGTAGTTCATGTCTTTATGAGAACCATCGGAATAAGGTGTTACTAAGCCAAATTTGGGATGTAAATCAAGTTCATATTTAAAGGCTTTTTTAAGCGATATTGTTAAAACATCCTCAAAAAAGTGTTTCATTGAATGACGTAAACGTCCAATCACCTCATCCACCGTATGCGCGTTTGATTGCATACAAACAAAGGCACTATTATCACAAATCACGCACTGTCTAGGTTTATAGCCTAAGTCTTTTCTGGAAATAGAGTTACTACCTGTATACACATCGATATCTACATACCTGCCAAGGGGGTGTGATTCTTCTAAATCAATTGTTATTTCTTTTATATGTGTCGCATCATCAAAGGCTAACTTATAAAGAATATAATCGCCATCTTTAGACTTAAACGACTCACTCTTATGAAAGGGCAATCTTTTAACTAACTCTTTATTCATAACATACATCGCTCTCATACACTCAGGTAGGTTTTTATTATCACCTGGTACGTTTGTTTTTAAAGATACTACAACATTGTATTCTGCTAAAAACTTTGCGATGTTTTCTCTACGTTCTTCTCTAGCTAGGAGTATGTTCATAAAATCAAGCCTTTCTTTTATATGGCTTGAATAAACTATCAATAATCGTGCCGTCTCGATATTCAACGACACCGATTACTTCATCGGTTTGTGGCAGTTTTCTTGGAACCCCTGTTAGTTTATGTGCCATGTCTTTTAGTTCATTGATAGTCATGATATTTAAATGGTTACATTTGCTTAGTTTTTCAATTAAATCAAGCCTTCTAGGGTTAATAGCTATCCCTCTATCTGTAATTAAAATATCGACATCTTCACCAGGTGTGGTAATCGTTGTGACCCTTTCTTTAATGATAGGTATTCGTGTTTTAACAAGTTGAGTAACAATAACGGTTAGTTTTGCCCCATTTGCGGCATCCGCATGACCACCCGAGCCACCAATAATTTTCCCATAGGAATCGGTGGTAACATTGACATTGAAATCAACATCTATTTCAGTAGCGCCTAAAATAACGATATCTAGATTATTAACAACAGCTTCTTTATTAAAAGCGTTGGCGTATCTAGAAGCTGATATAGTAATGTGGTCGTCATTTTTACTAGATGAGTAAACTGCCCATAAATCAAAACATTGTACGTCGTATAGTTTATCTACTAAATGACTTTCTAACATGGTTACAAAATAACCTGTAATGCCTCCACTCACAAAAGATGCTGTAATGTGGCGGTTTTCCATAATAGTTCTAATCTCTTTTGCAACCGCTAAAGAAACACCACCTGCACCGGTTTGCATACTAAAGCCTTCTTTAATCAAACCTAATCTATCCAAAACAACCGCGGCATCTTTGGCTATTTTTAAGCCAATAGGGTCTTTCGTGATCATCGTTGTTCCTGAGACAATACTTTGTTGATCACCAATGTTTTCCATCGTAATAATATAGTCTACAAACTCCCCATGAATATCATAGTCACTTGGGTGTTCATCCACCAAATTATCCGTAACTAATACGACCACTTTAGCATACAATGCATCAGGGATTGCATACCCTATAGAACCAAATGCACTTTTACCGTGTTTGCCACTTGCATTACCTTGTCTATCGACGCATGAAGCCCCAATAAACGCAACATCAATCACTAAATCACCATGCTCAATCGCTCTAGGTCTTCCCCCGTGAGTTTGCATAATTAATAACTCTTCTAAATGCCCTTCTTGAATCGCTTGCGCAACAGGACCGTTGATATAGTCTGTATAAATTTTGGTTACTTGTTTTGATTTAATATATTCAACTAAGGGTTCATGAACCGGAAATATTGAAGAGGGAGCAATTGTAATGTCTTTTACATTTGATTTAAAGACTTCTTTTAAGACACTGTTTAATACATAATCGCCATTTCTTAAATGGTGATGAAATGAGAGTGTCATCCCATCTTCTATCTTTAGTTTTTTTATAATCTCGCTTAAAGAACCAATCTCTTTAATCTTTTTATGGTTGGTATTTGGCTTAAGGATTGGTATGTCTAATTCTTTATAATGATCGGCATGTGTAAAAGGCTTAAACCCTTTAGGAACAAATCTATTTAAACTGTTTTTCATAAGACACCTCACAATCCATATCTTTCCGCTTTAGCAATAACTCTAATCGCTCTTTCAATGATTGGTTTATCAATCATTTTACCTTCTAGACTAAATACCCCAAGTCCAACTTTTTGGGCTTCTTCATAGCCAAGTAAGATCTTTCTTGCGTATTCAATATCGAGTGAACTTGGTGAAAATACACCATTTACAATGGATGCTTGTCTAGGGTGGATGCAACTTTTTGCATCCATGCCAAGGAGCTTTGCTCTCTTGGTATCTTCTACTAAGCCTTCATCATCATTGACATCGGTAAAAGGGGTATCAATCGCATCAATATCAAATGCTTTACAGGCTACCGCCAATTTTGATCTGATATATTGGATTTCATCGCCTTTTTTAGTGCGAATTATACCCATATCAAGCGATAAGTCTTCTGCCCCTAATAAAATACCAGACACCCTTGGTAAGGGGGCAATCTTTTCTATTTGTAAGACCGATTTAGCTAACTCCACAATGGGAATGATTTTAATACGTTTTGTGATTTTCTTCTTTTCTTCGATTTCATCTAATTTAATAGCCAGTTGTCTTACGGTTCTTTCGGTTGCTTTGGGAAGCATGATTGTATCGAGTTTATACGATACAATTTGTTTTAAATCCTCTTCATAATAAGGGGTATCTGGTGCGTTGATTCTTACGATGATTTCCTTTTTGCAGCCAAAAGAGGTTTCAATAAATTCACTAACGATTAATCTTGCAGCGTCTTTTTGTGAACTTGAAACAGCGTCTTCTAAATCATAAATAAGGGCATCACTTTCAAAAATGATTGAGTTTTGAATCATTGAGGGGTTATTACCCGGAATGAACAATAAACTTCTTTTCATTTTTATGATTCCATTCTTTCGATTGCGGTTAATAAGCGTGCTTTGATGGTAAAATCATACGCACCCTTATCATCAACCACAACTTTTATATTTTTTACTTTTAATTCCTTAAGTGTTTGTTTAATTAAGTTTTCAATATGGTCTCCAAAGAAGTCTTTAACAATGGACTCAACAATAACTTCTATCCCTTCGTTTGGTTCAACCGTAATTAAACAATCACTACTTTCTGTGGTTCCAGCTATACCTTTAATCATGTAAATCACTTCCTATTTAAATACGCTAATAACCGATTCATCTCATTTTTAATAATCATTAAACCTTCATCAACACCCATACCTGGTTTGGCAAGTATTTGGAGTGCTTTTGTTGCTACTGCAATGTGGGTAGTTACTTCAGCACTGACGTTTGTCTCATTACACGTACCACCAACATAAGAGCCAATGCCTTTTTCATTACAATACATTACCGCTTCTATGGTGTTATTAATACCACCTAAGTCTGGGGTTTTAATTTGCAGAATGTGCCCCGCTTTATTATCGGCAAAGTATTTAATATCTTCTAAAGTATTACACCATTCATCGGCAACAATCTTCACTTTAGAACCTTTGCTTTCTAAAGAAATTCGAATATCTCTTAAATACGTCATCGTTTCTTCTTTATTATCCGTGTCAACGGGTCCTTCAATTTGCAGTTTTAAAGGAGATACCGCCTTTTCTAACTCGATCATATAGTTGGTCATCTTCTCTACATCAAGATCAAAGGCTAACCCTATTGTACCATAAACATCAATGTGGATAATAGGTGTATATCCCGGCTTTAATTCAAAAATTCTATTTTTTAGCCAACCCACATATTCTAATGCTTTTTCGCCTTGATGACCTAATTTATCTAAACTGTTAAATAGAGCATGCGGTAGAATATCGGCTTTTTTAATAATCATTTTATCCGCATTTAGATAACGATCATCACCCGATTGTGAAAAGATGGGTACATACTTATAGTCACCACTAATACCGTATTCTTCTCTAATTACTTCCGCCATAGAAACACCTTTAACTAAGGCTACTGCGTGAAGTAACGCTTGTGTAATACCATATCTGATGGCGGAATGGACTCTTTGTTTTTTAACGATAATATGATCAAAATATTCAGCGTAACGCTTAAATTCATCAATTTAAATATTGAGTAGTAATGGTTTGATTACATTATTTAAGGTATCTAAGTGTAGATCCGCTAAGAATAATGGGTCTCTACCGCCTGCGCCTGAATATTGAACTGCGGCACAATCTCCTTTTGCGACCATGCCATTTTCTAAAATCAATTGAATGGAAATGGCTTCACCAGCCTGTCTTACTTTAGAAAACCCACTTGTTAGTGGTGTTCCAAAGTAATCAAATCCATTTAAACGGGCGCCCTTTTTAATCGCTCGTTGGTCATCAAAGTAAAACCCAGTGTAACTTTTGCTAAATAGCACATCTTTAATTCTCATTTTCTTTCCTTTCCGGTCTTCCTATTAAGACACCTTTACCGACTGCATATATGTCATCTACGATCATTTGAAAAGATACATCTCTACCTTCATTTGAGGCTCTTTCTTCTAACTTTTCTCTGTGGAAAGCTTTGATCTCTTCAGAAAATCCTAAATTACCAAAATCTAAAATTCTAATATAACCTTCATTATCTCTGGCTGGTAACATTTGCCCTTTATTGTATCTTGAGGGAGCAAATGGAATATCTATAATTCCCATTTCAAAGGCTTTAACAGTCCCTATCGCTAAGTCACCTTTACCAAGTTCATAAGTATGATAAAGTAAACTATCAACTTCTTTGATGATTTGATTGATTTCCTCTGTTAAACGCTTGGATTCTGGGAAATTTTGATCTTTTAATATTTGAACTACCAACTTAGAGTTTTTAATGCCCATCGCATTGGCTTCTTTGGTTGGAATACCAATTGATTCAAGCGGTGTTTTTGTAATCATCTTTGTTGCTTTAGACATTTGCGCTACCGCAGAGCTGTAGGCAATCAATCCCATAGCTTCTGATTCATCTGGTGGAAATCCTCCCATCCACTGATGGAAAACAGTGGTTACAACAACATCATGATAACCATGCTTCTTTAAATAATCATTGGTTTGTTCTTCTAAAGCACGCATTGCGGCAACGTCTTGGACAAAGTTACCGCCCATACCATAACCAACGGTTATGTTTTTCACACCTTGTTCTGCCGCCAATAACGCTTCTATTATCGCAACCGCATTTGAGATACAAGGCGGCACAATCGTGCCTGTTAG
Source organism: uncultured Acholeplasmataceae bacterium (assembly GCA_964387195.1). Classification (GTDB taxonomy): domain Bacteria; phylum Bacillota_I; class Bacilli_A; order Acholeplasmatales; family UBA5453; genus DUQU01. The sequence goes on along the minus strand of CAYLVT010000025.1, from coordinate 2,364 downwards.
TGGGCCAAAGGGTTCTCTATTAATCGAAATACCCCTTTCTTCATAATAGCCTACTAAACGATCACAATATTGCCAATAAAGAATGGAATCATGAATGCTAATGCTTTTTGCATAAGGCAGATTATATGAAATCGCGCCCCCTTCATTACTTGTCCACCCTGCAGCGTGAATAATTTCTGCAAGTAATCTTGAATCAGGGGTTCCGTGTCTTGCTTGAAGGGGAACATTTACCGCATCAAGTACTTTTGCACAAGTTTCAACACCATAATTTACCGCAGGGAAGCCGTTTAGCATTGATCTACCAAGTCTTTCACTTTCTTCAATCCCTTTTTCAGCTTCTTGATATCGGTTTTGTCTGGTGTAGGAATCTATAGTTGATGGTAAAAAATCCGCACCAGCCTTCTCAAGATGTTGAAGTAATTCAATGTGATCTTGTAATCTAGCTGTACCAGCTCTAGGTTGAACGTATGTTCTACCTTCTTTTTTAGCTTGAATAAGCTTTAAGGAAAAGTTTTTATGGTCAGGAATCTCTTTAAGTCTTTTTACCGCTTTATCTAAGTCTAATAAAGGATCAGCGCCTGTTTTCCATGTTTTTAAAACTTCTTTTCTAACTTCTAAAAACTCTTGTTCTGTCCACTTTTTGTTTCTAAGTATCATTTTCATCCCTCATCTTTATATGTTTTTTCATTAGTCGTAATGCAAGGTTTTTATCAATGGTTGCCAATAAACCCATTGCCGACAAAATGTAGTCTTTATCTATCGCAAATTTAGGTGTTTTAGGTCTTAAATCAAGTTCTGATTTAGATAGTGTCTCTTCTAAGATTTGCCATTTGTTTTCACTATTAATTATTACACCACCTGTCCCTATCACAAGATTAACATCATGAAGGTTTTTTCCAGTTTGGTAATACATCATTCCCATGGATGTGTAATAAGGCTCTATATGTCCCACATGTCTTTTAACTGATTCTTTAACCGCTTGTTTGGCAAGGATAAAATCTATCATCTCATCTTTATGAGACACTGGTAAATAATCGGGGTTATCATGTCTTTTATGGGCTTCATGAACTAGGTCAATGTTTTCTTTTAAGTACTTGTTTCGTTCTTTTTCGCTAATTGAATCCACAACACCTATAGCTGAATAACGCATGCCAAAGTCGCCTTCAACCGTTCTTTTTGAATACGGTTCTTCAAGTCCCTTCATCACAATTTCAACACGTTTTGGTGTCCCGTAAGCCATGGAATAAATATCCGTGGTAGCGCCACCAATATCAACCAATAATAACTCACCAAGTCCCGCTTCTTCATCGGTACCCAGAGATAGTAATGTTGCGGCATTTAAGACCGATTCTGGTGTTGGTGATATGATTTCATCAATTTCCGATTCAATCGACTTAATCCCTTTAGCCATCACAATTCTTTTTAAAAACACTTCTCTAATGACTTGTTTAGCACTATCAAATGAGAGTTGATTGATTTTCTTCATCACATTATCACAGATATATAACATCTCACTTTTACTTGAAAACAGTGTTTTTATTTCATCTTGTAGGTCTCTATTACCTGCATAAATGATAGGGATATCGATATCACTTTCATAAAGCATTTTTGCGTTGTGCATAACCGATTCACGGTGCCCACCATCCGTACCACCCGATAAGAGTATAATATCAATATCTTTTTCTTTAATCGTGTTTATATCGGCTTTTATGAGTTTATGTGAAAACACCAAATCCACTTTAGCTCCCGCACCCATGCAAGTTCTTTTTGCGGCTTCTACAGTAAGTTCAGGAACTAAGCCAATAGCTGCCATCTTAAGCCCGCCTGCCGCAGAAGAACACGCTATGATTTTATCAAACGATAATGGTTTATTTGCTTTTTCTTTTAGTAATTCTAGCGCTTTTTGATACCCTATTTTAATATCTGAGTCAACCGTAGAATAACTTTGAGCTGAAAGCATGGTTTCTGTTTTGAAATCGACATACGTAACTTTTGTAAATGTTGAACCAAAATCAACCAATAAAGCATTAGTCATTTTTGTATAAGGCGTCTTTTATAATTGGTATAATCGACTCAATTGGTGTGTTTGGTGGAAAGGCTCGGTCATAGCCCATGTCTAAAAAGCGTTTTTCAACGTCACTAAACTCTTGTTTTCCAACAACGATATTACCACCAACAAACAGTAATATATCACCGATACCTGCCTCAATACACTTTTCTCTAAGTCCTCTACAATCCATTTCTCCATGGCCATATAAAGAGGATACTAAAATCATATCTGCATCACTTTCTACAGCCGCATTGATAAAATCCTCTTGACTTGATAGTACACCAATATTGATTACTTCAAATCCTTCTTTTTTA
>CAYLVT010000024.1:0-13407 GCA_964387195.1 uncultured Acholeplasmataceae bacterium | reverse complement strand
ACTTATACTTATCTTATCAAACAGATGAAAAAGTAACTAGTCCAACGATGGCTATTTATATTGACGTGATCACAACATTTACCTTTAATGTTTCAGTTTACGTTGATTATGTATTTGATCATCAATTAGAACCCATTATCGTAGATGATATTTTATCCGGTCAAGAAGTCCAAGATGAGTTTGCTGATCAAATTGATGCGCTTAAATTAAAATATGATACAGACGGGAAAATAGAACATGATATGGAAGGTTACCTAATGGATATAGAGAGGGTAAGAGACCTTGGTAGTAATGATGAACAAGAATGGGAACTTTATTGTAAAAAGATTCAATTTAATTTTGAAGATGTAAGTAATTATAATGACGCTAATTCCTTTAATCCAAGGGGACGTGATGTGACACTTACTAAAAAGTTAATCGGTAAAACATTTAGCGTTGAAAAAGGTGCCAATCAAGGCGCTAACCTCATTCGTGCTGCAGAAGATTTTGCGACTGAAAATGGCGTTAAATTAAAATCATTAACCTTTAGCAATGGAAACGAAGTCTTAGCAACACATACCATCACCGAACAAACAGACAAACAATTAAAAATGACGTTTACAGACCATAAAATTGATCTTAAGAATGGTAGTGGAGCTGTTGTAGTTCCTCAAGTAGGTATCTATACATATACAACCCCATATGATCTAGCGAACAAGTATCATTTCTTAAGACCTGATGCGGACTTAGAGGCGGCTTTAGATAGAGAATTACCGGATCTAATTCCAAACAATGAGCCAATTACATTTAAGCATCAAGCCATTAAAGTCCAAGGAAACTGTATTATTAAATTATTTTACTATAGCGAATCAGCACAACCTATGGGACCAAATTATCACATTACCGAATTTGGTCAACCCATATCTTATGCACTTGATGAAGAAGCTGTTAAAGCGTTCACATATGAAATCATTCTTGATAACCCAACAAACATTCAATACTGGTTTGATTATTGGATTGAAGCAATAGCACATGTTCCACTTGGATCAGGAAATCTAGTAGAAGTCGATAAGACCAGATTGATGTATGGAACAGGTGATATCGTTTCACTTGGTACTTTATACAACGAATAATTTATTAGTAAAGGTTTAAAGTTATTAAAAAACAAGATAAATAACCACAAAAAACGACTCTATACATGTTATAAAGTCGTTTTTTTTAATTATATTATTTATGGAACCAACTATTCTTAATTATAAGGCGCTTGATTGTTTTTTAGGGAGCGGGTATTCCTTTTATACATTTTCAGTTAATACATATAGAAAGGTTTATTATTTACCTAAGATGCTATATAATGATTTTAAGGATGTGAAGTGATGAATGTCATCTTAAAAGTAAGTGGTGCCTTACTTGCGGTAGTAGTTAGTGTATGGGCACTCGTTATTATGGCTAGTGTATCTGTTTTAAGTTTAGTTATAAGTTTATTATTGATCATCTGTTTAGGTATGAATGTCTTTTTAGAATTTAAATTAAATAAAACGATTACCTTCTCTTTATCTATGCTTATAAAGTTGATTTCACTAATTTTATCAGGCGTGTTTACCTATTATATATCTAATACATTAAACCCCATCTTATCGGCATCATTAATTGGTTTAATTGGAGCGATGCTTTTTAATGAGTACCGGGAAGCGATTTATGTTGGTGCGTTTGTGGGGATGAGTAGTTTATTTAATATTTATGTGTTGTTGCTGGTATTATTAATAGCGGTAGTGGTATATATTCTATTAGAAGATAGATTTATTGGTATTGGTGGAAAGCTTGGGTTTATAGCGTTTATATCAACCTTTTTAGTAGCACGCTTTTTACCATTTAATCCAACAACTCTAACCTTTACCTACCTCCAATATTTTTATTTAAGTGTAGTGACAGTTGCTGTATCTATTCTCACATATCTATTAAATAAGTATATTGATAACACCACCCTAAGTAGTAGTTTTATTGGCCTACTCCTTGGCGTGGTTGTGTTATTTAGCCAAGATTCATTTATTATGGTGCTATGTTTAGTAGGTTATGGTGCCACATTTATAGGGATGCAAACCAGGTATAAACTCTATACGTTACTACCCTCTTCATTGGTGTTTGTTTATTTATACCATCATGCGTATTTGTTTAGTGGAATGGGCGGCTTATTAGGGTTTTTAGCTTTCTTAAGTTTAGTACCCATTGTGTTTAGTGATTATTTAATAAAAGGAGTAAAATTATGGAAAAAGTCGCAGTTATTACCGGATCACAAAGAGGTATCGGACTAGCTATTAAAGAGTTATTTATAAAAGAAGGTATTAAAGTTTGTGGGTTTGATCTATTAGATAATGATTGCTTCATTGGAGATACATCAAAAAAAGAAGACTTAGAAGCTTTTTATAAAAAAGTGATAAAAGAACATAAAAAAATAGACTACTTAATTCATAATGCCCCTCCTAAGAATATTGGTATTAATCAAGGGAGTTATGAAGCGGTTTTACACGCTTTAAAACAAGGCCCAATGGCCGTTTATTATTTAAGCCATTTATTTAAAGATGACTTTAATGAAGGGGGCAGCATTATCAATATTTCATCCACCCGTTCTAAAATGAGTCAACCCTTCACGGAAAGTTATAGTGCCAGTAAGGGGGCAATTGATGCGTTAACACATGCGATGGCAATCAGTTTTCAAGGAAAAGTTAGAGTCAATGCGATCAGTCCTGGTTGGATTAACACATCAAACGACACCTTGAGTGATGAAGACTATCACCAACATCCCACCAAAACCATTGGAAGTCCTATAGATATTGCGCAAATGGTACTTTATTTAGTATCGGATAAAGCCTCATTTATCAATGGTGAAAACATAACCATAGATGGGGGTATGAGTAAACAAATGATTTATCATAATGATTTTGGATGGTATTATAAGAAATAATCTAAGTAAAGCCTTTTCTCTATGAGGAGGCTTTTTTTAAATTATCTTAATTTAGCGTTATTTAAAAGATAACCTTATAATAAAACAATAATTTGATATAATAAAAACCAGAGGTGAAACAATGAAAATACTTGAAACAAAGAATTTATCCAAGAGGTATGGATTAAACTACGCGGTTGATAAAGTCTCTATGACCATTCATGAGGGTGATATCTATGGGTTTATCGGTGAAAATGGTGCCGGTAAAACAACCTTTATTCGCTTAGTCAGTGGTTTAATTGAAAAGGATAATGGCAGTTCTTTATTATTTGAAGGACAAAACCACCATATCGGTGCGGTTGTAGAAACGCCATCGCTTTATTTGTATTTATCGGCGATGGATAATTTAATGGCCCAAGGGATGATGCTTGGTAAAGTGGATGTAGAAAGACATAAAGAATTACTTAAATTGGTTAAATTAGACTATTTAATCGGTTCTAAGAAAAAAGCGAAAGATTTCTCACTTGGGATGCGTCAACGCTTAGGGATCGCGATGGCTTTATTATCAAATCCTAAGTTTTTATTACTTGATGAACCAATGAATGGACTAGATCCTGAAGGGGTTGTCTTAATGAGAAACTTAATCAAACGTTTAAATGAAGAAGGGATTACGTTTTTAATTAGTTCACATATGTTAAGTGAATTATCGAAAGTAGCTAGTCGTTATGGTTTTATTCATAAGGGTAAACTCATCAAAGAAATTACATTTGAAGAATTAGAACATTTAAATAAACCCTATATTAGTATTCGCTTAGAAACCGAAGAACTAAGAAAGGCAGAAAACTTATTAAAAGCTTCAAACTTTAATTATAAAATTGATAATCTTACACTAACGATTTATGATCAAACGGTAACCGATATTGTGTTATTGCTTGCAAAAGAAAATATAATCGTTAAAACCATCCATCAAGAAACAAGCGCCATTGAAAATTATTATCTAAACTTAATTGGAGGCTTATATGCGTAAATTATTAAGGGTAGATTTATTCCGATTAAGAAAAGATAAAACCCCACTACTTGGGTTTATTGTGGCGGCTGTGTTGGTGTTGATGAGTCTTGGGATGTTTGCCTTACTTTATAGTTTAACCAACGATTCAGAAGGTGGATTTATGGCGATATATTCACCTAAGAATATGTTCATTCAATCGTTTCAAATGGGAAATAATGTTGGGCTTGTTGTGGTGATTATTGTTGCCATTTTTACCTCAAGAGATTTTACCCAAAACACCTTAAGATTAAAAGTCATTAATGGTTATGCACGTTTTAAAGTGTATTTATCAATGTTGTTTACAAACTTGATTTACGGGATTGGCCTTATTTTAGGTTATGGCCTTGTTATGTTATTGATAGGTAGTTTAATCTTTGGCTATGGTTCCCCATTTAATCTGTCTGAGTTTTTAAAACTACTAGCAACAAGTTCTATGGCATTATTATATGTTATCTTATTTGTATCTATCGTAACGGCGATTAGTATGAAGTTTCATACCATCGGCGCATCGATTGGTTTAAGTGTAGCGGTTGTTATTGGTGAGACGATCTTTTCTATGATTATATCGAGTTTCCCAACCGCGATTAAAGGATTTCCAGAATGGTTAACAAAAGGACTTAGTGCGCTTCCTAGTATTGGGATGACGAGTTTAAGTACCTTTACCTATGATCGTATTGGTGTGATGGTGATTATTATATCTAGTGTATTATTGATTATACTTGTGAATGTTTTAGGAATTCGGTCATTTAATAAAAGTGATCTTAAATAAGGAGTCGTTATGAAACTAAATTATAAAAAGACGATTTTTGTCGGATTAGCCTTTATGTTAATATCGATGTTTTGGCAATCTTATGATAACTTAATTGGTAAAATATTAATTGATAAGTTTGGATTAAATCAATTTTGGAGCGGGTTTGTGATGGCGCTTGATAATATGTTGGCGTTGTTTATGTTACCTTTATTTGGTGCACTAAGTGACAAAACAAACTCAAGGAAAGGTAGACGGACACCCTATATCATCGTCGGTACGATTGTGGCGGCGTTTAGTTTAGTGGGTTTGAGTTTTGTGGATAACATTCAAACCACTAAAATTAAAACCCAAACCCAAATCGTAGCGGAATACGAACAAGTTAAAGGGCTACACGATGATATTAACCAGTGGAGCATCGTTGTTAATAATATGAGTGATTCAAAGGAAAAAACAGAGATTGAATCCATATTAGCAACCTATAATGCAACCGATGAAACCCTATCACTAAGTGATACGTATGAAGTTAAAGAAAAGTATCATAATTATTTGCGCTTACAAGCTTGGCAACAAACCAGTAGTGATAGTGCCTTGTTTATAGGCTTTATGGGGATATTGCTTGTGGCTTTAATTGCGATGAGTGTCTTTAGAAGCCCTGCGGTAGCCTTAATGCCAGATGTGACTATTAAACCACTAAGAAGCCGGGCAAATGCCGTTATTAATTTAATGGGTTCGATTGGTGGGGTTATCTTTTTAGTCTTATCAATGATTTTAGGCATTGATAAATATTCCTATGTTAACTATGGCTTAGCCTTTATAATTATTGGCGCTTTAATGTTAATTTTATTAGCCATCTTCTTATGGAGAGTGAAAGAACCTAAACTTGTCATTGAGCGGATGCAAGATGAAAGTGATTTAGGTATTGTTGAAGAAGATGAATTAAGTGAAGAAGCACTCCCAAAAGAAAAACGTTTGAGTTTATTATTGATTTTATTTTCGGTGTTCTTTTGGTTTATGGGTTATAATGCGGTTGTATCCAAGTTAAGTGATTACGCCCCTAAAGTTTTAAATATGGGCTTTTCTACCGCTTTATTAATCGCTAACGCAACAGCGATTATCGCCTTTATCCCGATTGGGTTATTATCCAGTAAAATCGGTAGAAAGAAAACCATTTTATTTGGGGTATCCCTACTTACATTATGTTTTGGAAGTGTCTATTTTATTACACCAAACACCGGGTTTTTACTCTATGTTGTCCTTGGGTTAACCGGAATAGCGTGGGCAAGTATTAATGTCAATAGTTACCCGATGGTTGTTGAGTTATCAAAGGGATCCAATGTAGGTAGATATACGGGGTATTATTATGCCTTTTCAATGGCCGCACAAATTGTCACACCAATGCTTAGTGGGTTATTTATGGACCAACTGGGAAGAATTGCCTTATTCCCATACGCAACCATTTGTGTCATCATCTCACTCATGACAATGATTATGGTGAAACACGGGGATGTAAAACCCGAAGCCAAAGCCCTATTAGAGCATTTTGATGTCGAAGATTAATAAGCGGTATTGAATTCTTGACAAATTGATAAAATGAAGTATAATATAACAGAGTAATAAATAAAGGAGTTATGACGTATGACATTTGAAAAAGTACAAAACATCATCGTAAACGAACTTAACATTCCAAAAGACAAAGTCACAAGAGACTCATTACTACAAGAAGACTTAGATGCCGATTCGTTAGATGCGGTTGAATTAATAATGAATGTTGAGGATGAATTTAACATTGAAATCTCAGATGAAGAGGCTACAGATATTAAAACAGTAGGCCAGTTGGTAGATTTTATTGATCAAAAAATCAAATAAGGGGCTTTCCCTTATTTTTTTTATGAAACCTATATTTTCTTAAGAATAATTTTACAATAAATGATATAATAAGCATTAGGAGTGTGTTCTATGAATTACGACTTTAAACAAATTGAGCCGAAATGGCAAGCCTACTGGCTTAAACATAAAACTTTTAAAACGGAATTAGATGTCTTAAAACCAAAATACTATGTCTTAAACATGTTTCCCTATCCAAGTGCGGATGGGCTCCATGTTGGCCATATTGTTTCCTATACCGCTACCGATATCATCTCTCGGTTTAAGCGGATGCAAGGCTATAATGTGTTACAACCGATGGGTTGGGACGCTTTTGGCTTGCCTGCGGAGCAATATGCCCTACAAACCGGTAATAACCCCAAAGACTTTACGTATAAAAACATTAAAAACTTTAAACGTCAAGTCATTAGTGCGGGTATGGGAATTGATTGGGATAGAGAGTTTGCGACAAGTGACCCTGAATATTATAAATGGACTCAGTGGATTTTTACCCAAATGTTTCAAAAAGGATTAGCTGAGCGAAAAGATGTTGAGGTAAATTTTTGTGAGGCATTAGGTACCGTTTTAGCCAACGATGAGATTATAATCGATGATGGCAAAATGGTTAGTGAACGTGGTAAGTTTCCCGTTGTTAAAAAGGCAATGAAACAATGGGTTTTAAAAATCACAAACTATGCCGATAGACTCCTTGATGATCTTGATTTATTAGATTGGCCAGAAAACATTAAAGAAATGCAAAGAAACTGGATCGGTAGAAGTGAGGGTGCAATTGTTAAATTTGATGTGCATAACACGAAACATAGCTTTGAAGTCTTTACAACTAGACTAGATACCATTTATGGTGTTACTTACTGTGTCTTAGCACCAGAACACCCACTTGTATTACATATTACAACCGAAGATGAATTATCGTCGGTTAAACAATATATTGAAGAAACCAAACATAAAACCGATCTTGATCGTGGGGATTTAAACAAAGATAAAACCGGTGTTTTCACAGGTGCGTTTGCGGTAAACCCAGTTAATGATGAGAAGATCCCCATTTGGATTGCCGATTATGTCTTATATTCTTATGGCACAGGTTCAGTCATGGCAGTCCCTGCCCATGATGAACGTGACTTCATGTTTGCAAACAAATACGGTTTAGATATTAAAAAAATCATCGATACCGACCTAGATTGTTACACCGGTGATGGCGTTCATATCGAGAGCGGGCTTATGGATGGGCTTCACAATGAAGAAGCAAAAACCACCATCCTTGATCACTTAAGTGCCCTCCAACTTGCCAGAAAAGAAGTCACCTACAAACTAAGGGACTGGGTATTTTCAAGACAACGTTATTGGGGCGAACCTTTTCCAGTGTTAATTGATGAAGATGAAAATATTAGTGTTCTTCCATTAGAAGAACTCCCACTAGAACTTCCCATCATGGACGATATAAAGCCATCGGGTACTGGTGAATCACCGCTTGCCAACAATAAAACATGGCTTCATGTTTCTAGGCAAGGTAAAAGTTATAAAAGAGACACTAACACCATGCCCCAACTTGCGGGAAGCAGTTGGTATTACATGGGGTATGTGCTAAAGTCTTTCTTAGGTTTTATCCCACTGGATTCAAAAGAAGCCAGACAAGAGCTCGATGATTGGCTACCGGTAAACTTATACATTGGTGGTGCGGAACACGCGGTGGGGCATTTATTATATTCTAGATTTTGGCATAAGTTTTTATATGATTTAGAGATAGTATCAAGTAAGGAGCCCTTTTTAAAGTTAGTCAACCAAGGGATGATCTTAGGCTCAGATAACCAAAAGATGTCTAAATCTAGAGGTAATGTCATTAACCCAGATGAAGTTATTCATGAATATGGTGCCGATACATTAAGACTTTATGAAATGTTTATGGGACCCCTAACCCAAGATAAACCATGGCAAACCGAAATGATTGAAGGGTCTAAACGGTTTTTAGAACGGGTGTGGAGAATGTATTATCTACCAATTGAAGATGAGGTAGAATCGCTTGAGTATAGTTATCACTATACCGTAAAGAAAGTGAGCGAAGATTATGAGAACTTATCCTTTAATACGGCGATTAGCCAGCTCATGATCTTTGTTAACGATGTCTTTAAAACAAAGAAACTTTCTCGGCAACAAGCCATTGGGTTTTTAAAGTTATTAAACCCAATTGCCCCTCATATCACGGAAGAATTATACCAAACCGTCTTTAATAAAAAAGACACCCTTACTTATGAAGAGTGGCCTACATATAACCCTAAAAAATTAGTCCTTGAAAACATTGAAATGGTCGTTCAAGTCAATGGGAAATTAAGAGATAAAATGACCATTCCAAAAGACTTATCAGAAGAAGATATTAAAGAAAAAGCACTATCATTACGAAACGTGCTAAATCATACAAAAGATAAAGAAGTCGTAAGGGTCATTGTCATTAAAGGGAAGTTAGTAAATATTGTAATCAGATAAAAAAACGGTCAGTTATTTGACCGTTTTTTCTCAATTACAACCACAAAAGGCGCTTTTGGTTTATTTATAAATTCATACGTTAAGACATTAAACGAATCATTTAGTTCTTTAATAAAGTCTTTAATAGCTAACGCTTCAATAAAGCCTTCATCATGACCGGGATAACAGGTCATAATAATAAAGGATTCTTCATTTAAATGATCGGTTAAACGCTTTAAGGTATTAATGGTTGATTCTTTTGTGGTTGTGATGGATTTATCCGCATTGGGTAGGTAGCCTAAGTTAAAGACGACCCCTTTAAAGTCTTTGATGTATGTTAAAATATTTTCATGACTATCTAAAATGAGCTTAAAATTTTTGATTTTAAAACTTTTTAAATAGCTTTTTGTTTTATCAATGGCTTCTTGTTGAATATCAAAGCCATAAACAAACTTTGAAATTTCTGATAAAAAGAGGGTGTCATTGCCATTACCGATGGTCGCATCAACTACAATATCCTCTTTATTTAAATGATCAAGTAAGTAATGTGAGACAAATTGTTTCATATGTTTATACATACAAATCCCCCTGATAATAGTTATGTTTTCGCATGTGTTTATCAATAGTATTGCTAACCACAAACTTCTTAAGTGTCCACGTTGGTTCAATGAGTAACTCTCTTGGTGCATCACCGGTAATACGGTGAACGATAACACTTGGTTTTAAATATCTAAGCTGGGTAACGGTAATATCAACATACTCATCTAATGTTAAGACTTTCCAAGGTGATAATTGATAATCAAGACCCATTTTCGTCCGCTTCATAATGTGGAGCATATGAATCTTTATCCCTTGAATATCTAGTGTATTTAAATGTTTAATCGTTTCAATCATATCCGCTTTTGTTTCATGAGGTAGGCCATTGATAATATGGACAACCACTTCAATATTTCGTTTTCTAAGAGCCTTAACCGCTTCATCAAATGTGTGTAGATCATGACACCGATTGATGAGCTTTGCGCTATGTTCGTGGATGGTTTGTAAACCCAGTTCAACGATTAAAGGAATGCGCTTATTTAAATCTTCTAAATACTCAAGGATATCTAGTGGTAAGGCATCGGGTCTAGTGCCAATACTTAGTGAAACAATACGCTCATCTAAACCAATGGCTTCTTCATAGAGACTTTTAATTTTCTCTAAAGAACCATACGTATTTGTATTGACTTGAAAATAAGGAATAATATAGCCATCAGGCCATTTTTTTTGCATCATGTTTAAGCCTTGCTTAAATTGAATAGCTAAACTATCTAACTTATTACCGGCAAAATCACCACTACCCGCATGACAAAAACTACACCCGCCATAACCCACATGTCCATCGATGTTTGGACACGTAAAACCACCATTTAGGGGGATTTTAAAAACCTTCTTTTTATGGAGGGTTTTATAGTAATTATCTAAGGTGTTGTAGTGTTTTTCTTTTGTAAAATAAGTCATATTAATCTCCTATGACTTATTTTACCATAATTGGTAATTTATGCTATAATAGAATGAGCCGAGGTAATTATGTTTAAGAGATTTTATGTTTCCATTTTTCAACCAAAATTAACAGGATCCTTTTTAAAAGATAAACTGCCATATGTATTTATATACATATTATTTTTGTCTTTAATCGTAAATATCCCCTCGATTATCGAGAGTAGTTTTCAAAAAAACTTTAATCCTTCCATTAAAAGAAGTCTAGAAAGTACACTTTATAAAAGTGAGACAACCGCTACGATCATCGATTATCAATTAACCACTGATGAGTCTTTAATTTATCAAGCAGATAGTGGTTTATATGCGATCACTTTTAATGGATCACCGACATCATTAAACATTTCCTTTAATTTTAAAAAAGATACACTTGAATTATACGTTGGTCCTACCTTAGTCAATACCTATACTTACCGTGATTTAGAGTTAGAATCTATTGAGTTTAATATGAAAAAAAGCCAAGATAGAATAACTTTTGACCACTTGTTATCTAAGGTGTATTTAGATGTTAAACCCTTATTTATCACCGGGTCTATTTTAGCCTTTATTTTTAATGAGTTTGTAACTTATATTTTATTAGTTTTAATCTCTGTCTGGAGTTATAGTTACTTTAGACCTAAACTTAAGATGCGGTATCGCTTTATTATGGCATCTTACGGGTTTTCAGTATTTTTTATAACGGTTTTACTTGCGAATTTGTATGACTTTCAACTCCTTAGAGTCGTTGGTGTCGTCTTAGGTTTTTCATTCACAAGAAAAGCGTATATTTATTTAATTCAAAGAAAGGAAGAAGAAAGTGCCGAAGTTTAAACTCTTTTTACAACAATCCAATTTCAAAGAAGATTTACTAGAAGCTAAACTTACCAAAGTCTTAGTCGATGACATTTTAAAAAGTTGGCATTTTTTTGTATCTTTTCAAAACGCCCCATCCCCAACAAGTTATGATGACTTTCTAGATAAAATTGCTCTTTATTTCACCATCAAAGGCGTGGTGGATGAAGTTTTGGTTTCTTTTTATGTAGAAAATGATTCATGGAAGGAAAATGCAGTGATTTATTATCAATGGATTTTAAGTAAATTGATTGATAAAAGATCAAGCTGTTCTATTTTTAATAACTTTAAAGTTGAGTTTAATGATGGCTTTATTCTCTATGTAGACAAAGAACATAACCGCTATCAAAAAATCGCAAAATGGTTGATGGATGAATTTAAGTATTACGGCTTGGAGACAACCTTTTCCTTTAAGATTGATGCAACCATTCAATCACCTGAAGCCGCTTTATCACAACGTAGGGCAAAAGCACAAACCGAAATTGCGTTTATGCCTAAAATAGAAAAAAAACCAGAACCCATTTCTGTGAAGAACTATAAACGTAATTTTAAAGGCGAAAAAGTTTCCCCAATTAAGGAAATACCAAAAACCAATTATGAACTTGATAAACTCCTTAATACAAAGAGTGATGCTTCCTATACCATTGAAGGTGAAATTATTGAAACAGAAGTAAGAAAACTTACTAGGGTTCACTTACTGACGATGGTTATTTCTGATAAAGAAGACTCGATCATTGTAAAACAGTTTTTAAATAATGACAAAGCCATCTTAGAAGCTGAACAGCTTCAAGTCGGTTTTATTGTAAGATGCAGTGGTAGAGCGAGTTTTGATACATACATTAAAGATGTCGTCTTGATGGCGAACCGAGTCGACTCCATCTCAACAGCGCAATTAAAAGAACGAAAAGACAAAGAAAAGAATAAACGTATTGAATTTCATGTGCATACCAAAATGAGTAACTTAGATGGGGTTACAAGCGCAAAAGACTATATCGATCAAGCCATTAAATGGGGTCATAAAGCGATTGCTTTTACGGACCATGATGGGTTGTATGCTTTTCCTGAGATTTATCAACACTCAAAAGGAAAAGACATCAAACCAATCTATGGTGTTGAATTAGCTTACTTTGATGAAACAAAATTTAAAATGGCCTATCATGAAAGCGACATTGATTTAAGAAAAGCAACATATGTTGTTTTTGACTTAGAAACAACCGGTCTTTCGTCAACAAGAGATAAAATTATTGAAATCAGTGCGGTCAAACTGCAAAACTTACAAGTGGTTGATCGTTTTAATATGTTTGTAAACCCAGAAGAAAAGCTCTCTAACTTCACAAAAGAGTTAACCTCGATTAGTGATGAGGATTTAGTAGACGCAGAAACTATAGATACGGCTTTACCTAAGTTTATTGATTTTATTGGCTCTAGTATTTTAGTTGCCCATAACGCATCCTTTGATTTAAGTCACTTATATCAAAAGATGATTGATTTAGGCCTACCTTTAATTAAGTATCCTTCCATAGACACCATTGCCCTTGCAAGGTATTTTTATGATGACTTAAACCGCTTTAACTTAAAAGCGGTTGCACGATACTTTAAAGTAAAGCTCGAGCAACACCACCGAGCGGAAGCCGATAGCCAAGCAACCGCAGAAATATTCTTAAAGATGCTTGGTGATTTATTTGAAAAGGGCATTTATAACCATCTAGATATTAATAAGAATATCGATTATAAAAAGGCTTATAAATGCGGTTTTCCAAATCACGTGACCATTCTTACCCAGACTCAAGAAGGCTATAAAAACTTATTTAAATTAGTCAGTGAAGCACTGACGGATTATTTTCATGATGGACCAAGACTAACAAAAACGACTCTAGAAAAATACCGTCAAGGGTTGTTGGTAGGAAGTAGTTGTTATAAAGGTGAAGTGTTTGAAGCGGCTTTGTATAAAAGTGATCAAGAATTAATCGATGCGATGGC
>CAYLVT010000023.1:0-14178 GCA_964387195.1 uncultured Acholeplasmataceae bacterium | reverse complement strand
TTTAGAAATAACCCCTTTGTTACCATGTCTACCAGCCATTTTATCACCCTCAGAGATTTTTCTCTTCTTAATGATATACACTCTAATTGCTTCATTAACACCTGGACTTAAGTCATCACCATCCGCTTTAGTAAAGCGTTGAACGGAGTGAACAATTCCCCCGCCACCATGAGGTACACGTAGTGATGTATCCCTAACTTCACGTGCTTTTTCATTGAAAATAGCTTGGAGAAGTTTTTCTTCAGGCGTTGGATCTGTAAGGCCCTTAGGGGTAATCTTACCAACTAAGATATCGCCTTCTTTAACTTCAGTACCAGGGATAATAATACCTAAGTCGTCTAAATATTTTAATTGATCGCTTGGCGCGTTTGGTACTTCTCTAGTGATTTCTTCTTTACCAAGCTTTGTATCTCTACTTTCCACTTGATGTTCATCAATATGAATCGATGTGTATACGTCTTCTTTTACTAACGCTTCGCTCATGATGATCGCATCTTCGTAGTTGTAACCTTCCCACGTCATAAAGGCAACGGTTACGTTTCTACCTAAAGCTAATTCACCATTTCTAATCGAAGGTCCATCCGCAATCACATCGCCTTTTTCAATCAGTTCACCTGTGTTGACAATTGGCTTTTGTAAAATAGCGGTATCTTGGTTTGAGCGTAAGAACTGAATGAGTTCATACGTTCTTTTTTCTAACTTATCTAATTGTTTAGCCGTTCTTAATTCGTTATATGCTTCCCAATCAAACGCTTTCGTGGCATCATAAACAACGCGACCACGGGTCGTTTTAATGTCTTGTTCGGGTTTAATTGTTATTTCAATCTTTCTTGCATCAACGTAAGTCACAATACCTGCTACATCACTAACCACCGCTGCACCAGAGTCTTTAGCGGCACGATATTCAATACCAGTTCCTACAATTGGTGCTTCAGGAATTAATAAAGGGACCGCTTGACGTTGCATGTTGGCACCCATTAAGGCACGTGATGCGTCATCGTGTTCTAAAAATGGGATACTTGAGGTTGCCACTGAAACAATTTGTTTAGGAGAAACGTCCATATAATGAACTTCTCGTTTGTTAAATACATTAGTCGCACCATACAATCTTCCAACAACCGTTTCTTCTAAAAAACCGCCATTTTCATCCAGTGGTGTATTCGCACTCGCGATGACATGTTTTTCTTCTTCACTAGCGGTTAAGTATTCAAATACATTGGATACTTGTGGGTTATCGCCTTGAATCACTTTTAAATAAGGCGTTTGAATAAACCCATATTCATCCGCTTTCGCATAGCTTGATAAGGAACTAATTAATCCGATCGATGGTCCTTCTGGTGTTTCAATTGGACATACTCTACCATAATGCGACTCATGAACGTCACGCACTTCAACACCGGCTCTATCTCTTGCAAGACCACCCGTACCAAGAGCACTAATTCTTCGTTTTTGCGTTAATTCCGCAAGCGGATTAATTTGATCCATAAATTGTGATAATTGTGAACTACCAAAAAACTCTTTAAGTGAAGCCGTCAGTGGTTTAATATTAATTAAACTTTGTGGCGTCGCTTCTGTGATGTCTGTTGTAGACATTCTGTCTTTAATATTTTTTTCTAATTTAGAAAGTCCAATTCTAAATTGATTTTTAAGAAGTTCCCCAATTAAGCGAAGTCTTCTATTTGATAAATGGTCGATATCATCAATATTTCCAACCCCATCATAAAGGTTTAAATAATACGATAAGGATGCCACGATATCCGATGAAGTGATATGGAGTCTGTCTTCTGTTGAGTCGTTACCAATGATTTCAATAACGGCTTTACCTTTTTCTTCTTTAATCGGGATCACCGTTACTTTTTCTACAAATAAATCTCTACGTTGAGCTTCTTTATAGAAAAATGCATCTTGTTTTCCAGGCACCAAAAAGTACTTAATGACGTTTTCATCAAGTTTGTTTCTTACCATTTGTAAGTTGTATAAATCAACTCTAGTGATTTCTTGTCCACTATAAATGAGTGGTTTGTGGTTTTCTTCATTGCGCTTGTAATCATCTAAAATTTCAATATCGTTTTTCGCAAATACACTCGTGTATTTTAAGTTTGTGATATTTTCTAAATTGAATTGATTTTTATAGATGTTGTAGAAAACCTCATCGTCTACCAATGTGCCTTCTTTATAAAGTAAGGTACCATCGGTTAGGTAAATATCATCTTCAATGTAAGGTGTTAAATACACTAAATCAGACGCTTTTAACCCTTGACGATTCGCAATCAATGTGTGTTTAACATCATAGCTTAACACATCACCTTTTTTAGCGATGATTTCACCCGTGATATAGTTTGTAACATTGTTTTTAAGTTTAATGGATTTTGAATATTTTAAAGGTTCCACTTTTTGTTCACCATACAATGTGACAACCACATCTAATTTTTGTGGGTCTTTTGTATAGTGTGTATGACCGTTTTCTTTAACTTGGAAAACAATATTTTGTTTTTGACTTGAAATGAGTTTTCTTATTTCAGGTGTAATTTTAGAACCTTTTTCAACAAGTAACCCTACCTCTGTTGAATCGGTAGGCACATATAACACATCAAAAGCCGCATATTGTTGGTTTAGATCACTTGTCTTAACCCCGAATATGTGCATTTCTGTTTCGTTTTGTAGTGAAAGTTCTTTTTCTAAAATCTTTTTTCGAATCGCACTACGGTTATTTTCTAATATTTGAATACTTTCTAAGTCGACAACTTGACCTTTTTCAATCAAGATATTGTCGTTAGCATCTTTAATAGCTTCAGCGTATTGATAAACCGTAGGATTTAATACATAAGGGATACCTTGAGCGATTGAACGTAGCCGTTGAAGGACATCGAGTTTCAAATTATATTTATAACGTCCGACTTTTTCTAAATCATAACGTCTACCGTCATAAAGTCTCATTCTAATAAATTCTTTTGCGGCTTCAATCGGAATTTTTTCACCTTGACGCATTTTAGAATAAAGTTCTTCAACCGCGCTATTGGAATCTAAAATACCCTCTTTTTCATCTTTAAAGAAGGTTTCTTCTAATTCTTTAGTGTACGTTGGAAATAACTTTTTCACATTTTCAAGGCCGCTAAACCCTAGGGCTTGAATTAATGCGGTTAATGATAATTTCTTTGATCTGTCTAATTTGGCATAGAAAATGTTTCTAGCACCCATTTCATATTCTAGCCATGCCCCACGTGTAGGGATGACTTGACTCATAAAACGAACACTATTTGTTTTCTTGTCAAATTCACTGGTGTAGTAAACACCACTTGATCTCACGATTTGTGAGACAACCACTCTTTCAGCACCGTTAATAATAAACGTACCAATTGGTGTCATAAACTGTAAATCACCCATAAAAAGTTGTCTTTCAACAACTTCTCCAGTTCTTACTTTTTCTAATCTAACGGTCACGAACAAAGACTTTGTATAACTAATGTCTCTTCTTTTCGCATCCATCACTGAATACTTTGGTTCTTCAAATCGGTGATCAGAAAAATACAGTTTATAATCGCCATTGTACGATTCAATCGGTGATAACTCATCAAACAGTTGATTGAGACCCTCAGTCACAAACCATTCAAATGACTTTGTTTGAATTTCAATTAAATTGGGTAGTTCAATATCATAGCGCATTTTTGAATAGTTACGACGTTGTGCTTTTTTCCCGTATTGCACGTTACGATACCCCATAAGCTAAATCCCCTTTCTCGAATCTGGCTGATTATAGTTATATAAATACTTATATAATTTAATTTTATATGCCCATAATATGCAATTTATAATTATATAATAATTAAGTCAATAAGTCAAGCCTTATTTTATACTTTTATCATTTTAATGATATAGTAGCCTTTAACTTTATTAATTATTGTTGCATTATTAAATATATTTTCTAATTGTTTTTTGTGTGAAGGTGCACCTTGTTTTTTTTGAATTACAATATAAAATACCCCACCCTTATTTAAATGAGTGTACGCACCTTCATACAATTTAAATATGACTTCTTTTCCTGCCCTAATAGGCGGGTTTAATGTAATGACATCAAAGGTGTCATGAATGTTTTCAAACCCATCAGAATGAATCACAGTTGATGTGATGTAGTTTGCTTCATTATTAATTTTTGTAAGTTCTGTAGCCTTGTAGTTAATATCCGATTGGCTCAGTTCAATGTTTGGAAATCGGTCTTTTAAAACAATCCCAATAACGCCATAACCACAACCTAAGTCTAATACTTTTAAGGGTTCGTTTTTCAGGGATATGGCTTTGATAAGGGATTTAGTCCCGAAATCAACATAGTCTTTTGAAAATACCCCACTATCCGTAGAAAAACGGTAAGTTTTACCGTCAAGTTGAAAGTCAAACGTTCGTGAGTTTGATGGATTGTTTGGGTTATTTGTAAAATAATGATTCATTGTCACCACATGATTAAAAACCTGAGTGTACCTCAGGTTTTTATCTTTGTTTTTTCTTATTTAACTTCAACAGTTGCGCCTACAGCTTCTAATGCTTCTTTAGCTGCGTCAGCGTCTTCTTTCTTAACGTTTTCTTTGATAACGCCATCAGGTGTTTCAGTTAATTTTTTAGCATCCGCTAAGCCAAGACCTGTAAGTTCTCTAACCACTTTGATTACTTGAATTTTTTGATCACCAAATGATTTGATTAATACAGTGAATTCTGTTTTTTCTTCAGCTTCTTCAGCTTGAACTGCTGGACCTGCTGCTGCAACTGCAGTTGGATCGATACCAAATTCTTCTTTTAATCCGTCAACTAATTCTTTAATTTCAAGAATAGTCATTTCTTTTAACGCTTCAATAAATTGTTCTTTAGTTAATTTTGCCATGATTTTAATCTCCTTTTATTCTCTTTCTGTGAGCATGTTAAGCCCAATTGCTACTTCTCTAAGTGGCATTAATAAGCCTGCGGCTAATTGTGTTAATAATGTTTCGTATGATGGTAGTGTAGCGAGTTCAACAACTTGTTGTAAAGATGCTACTTTTCCTTCAATAACACCTGATTGAATGGCTACTTTTTTATTGTTTCTACCATATTGGTAAATGATACGCGCAGGCGCGACTACGTCATCATTAGAGAATATTAACACTTTTTTTCCGACCATGGTTTCATTGATCTCACCATAACCAGATTGTTCCATTGCCCTTCTTGTGATGTTGTTTTTATAAACAGCCATTGAGCAATTTTCTTTGTGTAATTCTACACGTAAATCTGTTGATTCTTTAACCGTTAAGCCTAAATCATCAAAAGCAATGATCGTTTTTGCTTGTTGGATTTTGGCTGCAAGTTCGTCAACTAATAATTGTTTACGTTCTACTGCACTCAGTTTCATATGAGTATCCTCCTTATAAAATAAAACCCTCATGCCAAGACAAAGAGGGTTAAAATTTACATTTTACTACCTCGGTAGGAAATTAAGGACTTAGCCACCTACTGTCTTTGGCATCTATTTAATTATTCTTCTTTTGCTTTAAATGATTCTTCATCAAGA
The DNA here is from genome assembly GCA_964387195.1 of uncultured Acholeplasmataceae bacterium. Taxonomy (GTDB): domain Bacteria; phylum Bacillota_I; class Bacilli_A; order Acholeplasmatales; family UBA5453; genus DUQU01. Next base: position 8,645 of record CAYLVT010000023.1, on the reverse strand, counting down.
CGAACACCAGGTCCCATTGTTGATGATACAGTGATGTTTTTCATGTATACACCTTTAACGGTACTTGGTTTCAAACGAACTAACGTTTGATAGACTGCTTTTGCGTTTTCGCTTAATTGTTTTGTATCAAATGATACTTTACCAATTGGTGCTTGAATATTTCCAACTTTATCGGTTCTATATTCAATCTTACCAGCTTTAATCTCATTTACTGCGTTTGTAACATCGGTTGTAACGGTACCTGTTTTAGGGTTAGGCATTAAGCCTTTAGGGCCTAATAAACGTCCAAGTTTTCCTAATTCAGCCATCATATCTGGTGTTGCTACCATCACATCAAAGTCAAACCAACCACCTTGAATTTTTTGAAGTAGTTCGGTATCACCTACGTAATCAGCACCGGCTTCTTTAGCTTCTTTAGCTTTATCGCCACGAGCTATAACAACAACCGTTTGTGTTTTTCCAGTTCCATGAGGTAGTACAATCGCACCACGTAAGTTTTGTTCAGCTTTTCGTGGGTCAATGTTTAAGCGAAATGCAATTTCAACTGTAGCATCAAATGAAGTAATTGATGTTTCTTTAACTAAGTTTAATCCTTGTGTAACAGGATAACGATTTAGTTTATCAATTTTCTTTGAGGCTTCAGTATATTTCTTTCCTCTTTTTTTCATAATTTCCTCCTAAATGTGGTATTCGCGGGATTACCTCCCACAATTTAGTCTTTACTTAACTTCAACGCCCATGTTTCTGCAAGTTCCTTTAATGATTTCCATTGCTTGCTCAACATCATATGCGTTTAAGTCTGGCATCTTAAGTGTTGCGATTTCTCTAAGTTGAGCTTCCGTAATAGAACCTACTTTATCTTTCTTAGGGTTACCTGCACCTTTTTGAATGCCTGCTGCCTTTTTGATTAAGTCACTTGCTGGTGGTGTTTTTGTAATAAAAGAAAACGTACGATCATCGTGAACTGATATTATCACCGGTATGACATAACCCATTTGGTCTTTTGTTCTTTCGTTAAATTGGCTGCAAAATTGCGGAATATTTACACCGGCTTGACCTAAAGCGGGTCCTACTGGTGGCGCTGGGTTTGCTTTACCAGCTGGTATTTGCAATTTAACGACTTTAACAACATTCTTTTTTGCCATTAGACACATCCTCCTTCTTCTAATTTATAAGTTTGTGGTTAGCGGAAATAATCATTCCTTCCACTCTGGTGTATCTACACACGCTCATTGATTTTAACAAATGAAATATCTTTTGTCAAGAACAAAACTACTTTTTTTATTAGATAAATTTTATATTAATCCATGTCACTTGTTTCTAATGTAGAAATACTTTCTAATTTATGAATAAATGCGACTATATTTTCGTGTTGTTTTTGGTACTTTCTTACTTTGTATAAATAACTAAACGCCAGATACGTTTCGTCTTTAAATGTAATCTTTATATAATAATCCTTAAAATTGTATTTACCCATCTCAATTTCTTTAATGTCTGAAAAGGAAAAGGTGTGTTGCTCATCTTCAAACTTTGGTTTTAAAAAACCCTTAAATACATGAAGCCTAAAGTGGTCTTCATCAAACGATAACACACATTCAGGAAACCCCTCTATTATGCCACCTTCATTAGGTAGGATACCTACTGAACTAATGTAGTGTAGTGGGGGTGTGTTTGTATTGATTACTTGTTTTATTAAATCATTAAAATTCATACCTTTACCTCACTAAAATAAAAAGGAGATTACTTCTCCTTAATATCAATAAAATTAAACTCCGTTGGTGTACCACGGCCAAACATTTCAATGTTGATGATGGCGGTTTCTTTGTTGTTATCAAACGATACAACCTCTCCTGCGTATCCAGCAAAGGGACCGTTGACAATTTCAACTATTTCACCAATTGCATACTTGAATGTTGGTTTTTCAATAACACCAATATCTAATAAGATTTGATGAATCTCTTCACTAGGAATGGGAACGGGTTTTGTTCTACCACCACTAGAACCTAAAAAGCCTGTAACTTGTGGGGTATTACGAATCACGTGCCACGATTCATCGGTAATGATCATTTCAACAAAAACGTATCCAGGAAACTTTTTCTTCACTTTTTGAGTGATTTCTTCTTCATTCTTCGCATTGAGTTTTTTCTCAATAACCGTTTCTTCTGGGATTAACACCGTGAAGATGAGCGACTGCATACCCATAGATTCGATACGTCTTTCAATATCTTTTTTTACAGAATCTTCAGATCCTGAGTATGTTTGCACAACATACCATCTTCTTGGATTAATCATGATAATAGTTTAACAAGCGGTGCGACAAGTGCGTCAAAACCAACAAATAATAGTGCAAAGATTAATACAAAGACAAAGACTTTTACAATCGCATCAATTGAGGTTTGCCAGTTTGCCCAAGAAATTTTCTTAAGCTCAGGGAATGCTTGAACTAAGAATGGTGATATCACTAGAATAATACCAATCACTGAGATACCAAATAGCACCCACGCAAACACTTTTGGATATTGTCCTATTAAAGGAAACGACTCTCTTACAACCAACGCTCCGTTAATAATCATTAATGAAAACGCAAGCGCTAAGCTGGCTAAAATAGCTAACACAACGTTTTCCCATTTATATTCTGTTCTTAAGACTTCTAATACTTTTGATTTTTTCTCTTTCTTCTCTCTAATCGCCATAGTATCCTCCTATTTAGTCTCTTTGTGAAGGGTTGATTTATTACAGCGTTTACAATATTTCATCAACTCTAAACGTTCTTTTTGGTTGATGTTTTTTGTTGTTTGATAGTTTCTTGATAAACATTCCTCACAAATTAATATAATTTTTTTTCGCATAAAAAAACCACCTCTGTGGTCATTCGCATGTTTATTTTAACACTTACGAATAACTTAGTCAATATGAATCAAGAAAAATGATACCACTACTCTTGATAAATATCAAGTAATTTATGTTTGATTCTATAAATTGCATTATAGATTTGTTTGGCGTTTAGGTTTAAAAGCGCGCTTATCTCTTTCACTTTTTTATTATTAATGTAGTAGAGTTCATAAACCTTTTGTTCAATCTCTGATTTAAATGTAGGTCTATTAATATACTCTATTTCACTACTTGGTTCTTCTTCAACCATGAGTTCATTTTTACACGATTCAATCATTTCATTATAGCGTTTATTTTTATTATAGATGTTGATAAAGTGCCTGTTTAAAATCACTTCAAAATAACGCATAAATGTTTTATTAAACCGATCATCAAAGGTTTCTATTGCCTTATATAGACATAATAGCCCTTCTTGAAAATAGTCTCCATCGTCATGAAAAAAGAAAGTATACACTTTTTTATAAATAAACCGTTCATACTTTTTAAGCAAAATGTTTAAAGCTACCGTATCCTTTTCTTTGACTAAGTATAAGAGTTCATAGTCATTGTAAGCTTTATACATTTTTTCACCTCTTAAATTAAGTTTTTAAGTTTATAAATTAAGAGCGCCGCGGCAACGCTTGCGTTAAGACTATTTGCGGTACCTAACATAGGTATTTTTACTAAATAGTCTGAACTCCTTTTTAAAATGTGGCTCATCCCTTCGCCTTCATTTCCAACAATTAATACCTTTTTAACATCAGGTATGGAATTGATGCTTTCGCCATCTAAACTAGAACCGATAATAAAGTAATGGGCTTCTTTTAACTTAAGTACACTTTGATATAAGTTATTGACAAGATAGATATTTACGTGTTCTAATGCGCCAGAGGCAATTTTTGCAACCAGTGGGGTAATTTGGGCTTGTCCACGTTTGGCAATAATGATATCGTTTAATCCCGCTGCTTCTGCGCTACGGATAATCGCCCCAAAATTATGAGGATCTTCAATACGGTCTAACAATAATACATCGTGTGGGTTTCTTATGATTAGTTCATCGATTGTATAGGTTTGATAATCACCTACATTTAAAACAATACCTTGATGAAGTCCATTATCCGATAATTCATTTAACTTTTCCTTAGATACACGTTTTACTTGAATCTTTTTCTCATCTAATAAGTTTTCGATGGCTTTGTCTTTAAACTTATTGTCTAGGTAACATATATATACAACTCTGTTTGCTAAAATTGCTTCTTTTGAAGTATTTTTTCCATAAATAATCATACTTATACACCTGAGAGTTTCATAATCGCATTTTTAAAACCCTTTTTAATCCAACTAGGTAGTTTTGAGAAAAAGGTAATTAATACCGCACTTGATTGTAACATCACAATCAACAACAACAACGCAGGTAGTGGTAACATCTCTGTGGTGGTGCTAGAACCACTTAACCTTAAATAATAAACAGATAACGCATTAAACTCAAAAAACTCAGGTAAGAAGATTACTGCGGTAATAAACGTAATAAACATAAACCCAAATAAGATGCGTTTTAGTCCATTAAACGGTTTTAAAACACGGTATAAAACAATAAATGAAGTAAATGTCGCACTAATTACAATTAAGGTAGAGCGTGCTTCTGTGGTTAAATTAAGAATGCTTGGTGTGGCTAGCCACATAATAATAAGCGTTTGAAGTCCCACTACTAAAGCCCCTGGAAAAGCTTTAGATAAGACGTTTGCAAGAAACTTACCCCTGACTTGTTCATGGTTGGGTTGTAGGGATAATACAAAGGATGGTAGACCAATAACTAAAAAGTCAATCATAAATAATTGTGACGGTGTAATTGGATATCTACCTCTGGTGAGCAGGGCAATAATTACTAAAATAATTGAAAACATCGTTTTTGTTAAAAATAAGGTCGCTACTCTTTGGACGTTATTAATAACTCTTCTACCTTCATTTACCACCTTAGGCATACTCGCAAAGTTAGAATCCATTAAAACTAAGTGACTCACGTTTCGTGCAGCTTCACTACCTGAAGCCATCGCAATCGACGTATCGGCTTCTCTTAAAGCTAAAATATCATTCACACCATCGCCCGTCATAGCCACCGTTTTACCGTGTGATTTTAGTTGTTTAACAAGAATCATCTTTTGGTGTGGATTGACCCGCCCAAAGACTTGGTATTTTAAAGCACTTTCTTGAACTTCTTTATCCGATAAACCTTCTAAACTAATGTATTTATCCGCATCATTAATACCTGCACGTGCAGCAATATGTGCAACCGTTACTGGATTATCACCACTAATGACTTTTACATCTACATCGTGTGTTTTAAAGTATTCTATCGTTAAGATTGCATCTGGTCTAATTGTATCTTCAATCAGTATTAAGGCGTTTGCTTTCATCTCAGGTAGTTCATCGCCTTGAATTTGTTTTTTGGATGTCGCATACACCAATACCCTTAAGCCTTGAGAGGCAAAGCGTTCAACTTGCGATTCTAATTCTGCATAACTACTTTTTGATAAAACAAACTCAGGTGCACCAATCGCAAACGTTCCCATTTTTTCAAAACTAACGGCACTGTATTTACGTTTTGAAGAAAAAGGAATGATTTTAGAAACATTGGGTTGTTTTGTATCTCGGCCAAACTTTTGAATCAGTGCTTCACTTGTTTGGTTTTTATCTTTAAATGCATTCATCATTTGAGGTATTATTTTCTTAGGAGCAAACTTTTGATCCCGGTCAAGTTCCACCACACTTCTGACACTCATCGTACCATCCGTGATGGTTCCTGTTTTATCTAAACAAAGGGTATCAATTCGGGCTAGCATTTCAATACAATACAGTTCTTGAACCAAAGTGTTGTTTTGAGCAAGTCGTAAAACCCCAACCGCAAGCGCAACACTCGTTAATAAAAATAACCCAGCAGGAATCATCCCGATAACCGCACCAGCGGTTGCACGAATCGAATCGTTTAAGGGAAGTGTGCCTAAACCACCATCGTATTGAATATAAAAAAGCGTTAAGCCTACAGGAATAATGAAAACCCCAATGACACCGACAATAATTTTAAGTGACTTCATTAAATCCGATTGTGGTTTACGGTAAACTTTAGCTTGTTTGGTGAGGTTTTCTACATACGCATCCTTACCCACCTTAACCGCTTCTGCCTTACAAACACCACTTACAACAAAACTACCCGATAATAAGGTATCACCGACTTGTTTTACAATGGAGTCACTCTCACCAGTAACCAAAGATTCATCAACTTCTATCGAACCTTCTAAGACAATACAGTCTGCACTAATTTGTCTACCTGGCTTTAAGATTAATACATCGTTTAAGACAATATCTTGAACATCGATTTCTTGTTCTAGACCATCACGAAAAACAATCCCTACAGGGGCTTGAAGTAGTGACAATCGATCAATGGTTTTCTTGGCTTTTATTTCTTGAATAATCCCAATAATTGTATTGGCAATAACCACACCCATAAAGAAAATATCTTTATAAGCACCCACATAGATGAGCATGCTTGAAATAAAGATATTAATTAAATTGAAGAAGGTCACAATATTACTAAAGACAATGCGCTTAATGGTTTTTGTAGATCCTTGATTGGTTACATTCGTTAAACCAAGTTGTCTTCTATTTGCAACTTCTTCTTTAGTTAACCCGGTTTCTAGATTAACGGGGGTTAGTAATATATCTTTTTTCTTTTGTTTTTTCATAACGACTCCTCTATAAAATGAATCGACTTTTCAATAATTTCAAGGGCTCTTTTTTCATCCCTTAACGACAAGTAGCCAATTAAAGATTCAAAGCCACTTGATTCATGATAAATATCTTTACCTACATTTTTCCTACCTGGATGACTAACGTTTCTACCACGTTTATAATACCTAACTTCATCATCCGTTAAACCATCTTCTAGTAAGTATTTAATAATTTTAGCTTGAGCGTGTGCACTTGTAAAATGGGTTGCCCGTTTATGAAGTTCACCTACTTTAGTAAACCCTAAATCAATTAAATGAAGCCTAATGTGATGTTCATAAAAAGAATCCCCTATATAGGCAAGCGCACTCCCATTTAAGTTCATAATATACCCGCTTCACTTAATCTGATTCTGATTTCATCGGCGTCTTGATAACGTTTTTCATTTCTGGCGATAACCCATTCATGATAGTCTTTAATTTGTTCGTCTGTCAGTTTTTGTTGTTCGATATTGATGCCTAAAATATCTAACATCAATAAAGTTGTGTAATACGCTTGTGCTTTATCTTTAATATTTTCTTCCCGGTTCATGGTTTTTATTTGCTCATAAACCACACTTAATCCATTAGCGATATTAAAGTCATCTTCAAGCGCTTGTTTAAAGCGACTGATGGCTTCTTCATTGTATTCAATCATTTGGTAATACTTAACCGAGATTTCTAAAAACGCTTGTTTTAAAGCGCGTTTAATCCGTTGCCATTCATGGTTAAACTGATTCATTAAATCGGTTGAATAACTAATTGGTTGTCTATAAGGATGACTTAAAACAAGCAGCCTAAACGCTTGATATTCATACTCTTTTAATAAGTCTCTAACTAAGATGATATTACCTAATGACTTACTCATCTTCACATTGTCCATATCCAAACGACCAACATGCATCCAAACATTGGCTAAATTATGATTGGAAATCGCTTTAGATTGGGCTATTTCATTTTCATGATGAGGAAACTTAAGATCGCTTCCACCCCCATGAATATCAATGATATCTTCAAAAATCACCTTATTCATGCACGCACATTCAGTGTGCCAACCAGGTCTACCCCTACCCCACGGGGAATCAAAACTTACCCCAAAGTTTGTTTGTTTCCACAAGGTAAAATCAACCGGGTTTTCTTTATCGGTGTTTTCCTCAATCCGTGCCCCTACCATTAAATCCTCAACGACTTGATTGGATAATTGACCGTATTCTTTAATCTTAGGTACTCTAAAGTAAACATCGTGATTATGGTACGCATAGCCTTTTTCAATAAGATCACTAATATAGAAAATCATCTCGGTAATATAATCGGTTGCCTTAGGCATTTTTGTTGGCAGTAACGCATTTAAACGTGTGCTATCTTCAATAAAGGCATCGGTAAAAATCGTTGCTAAATCTTTTTCACTTAAACCAAGTTTTTCACTTTCTAAAATGATTTTATCGTCAACATCGGTAATATTAACGACATAGTTTACTTTATAGCCAAGGTATTCAAAATACCTCCGAACCACATCAAAAAACACCACTGGTCTTGCATTACCAATGTGAATATAGTTATAGACTGTAGGTCCACATACATACATATTTAATTCTTTTTCTTTAACGGTTTTAAAGTTTTCCTTCTTGTCTGTAAGACTGTTATATAGTTTCATCATCAACACCGCTTCTATTATACACCACTTTATTTTAATTCTTTATCATTTCTCTTAGTTTGTCTAAGATCACATACATACTATAGGTATCTCTTCTACAATACTTTATAAGCCCATCCATCGCTTCTTTATGATTTAAGGTATCTTCTACATTATATTTCGCATACGTCACATACGCATTCACACCATCTTTAACAGGAAGACTATCATAAGATAACTCTGTTAGGGAAGGTAAGACTTTTTTAATGGAATAGGAACCATTTAAATCCGAGGCATAGTAATTATAGCGTTTTGCTGTATCTTCATCATACCCAAGGTTTTTATAAAACGTTGTATTGGTTTTTACAATATACATTAAA
>CAYLVT010000022.1:0-14414 GCA_964387195.1 uncultured Acholeplasmataceae bacterium | reverse complement strand
TGAAATTAAGCCGGTAACAATTCGTGGTGTAGAATCACGAGGGATGATTTGTTCATTAAATGAGTTAGGCTTAGATGAAAAATATATCGACGATCGTTATAAAGATGGTATTTTCTATTTTGATAAACCACAAAAAGTGGGTCAAAACGCTTTAGAAGCGTTAAGCTTTGATCAAGTATCACTTGAATTATCCATTACACCTAATCGTAGTGATCTACTTAGTGTATTAGGGTTTGCATACGATTTAGGTGCTGTTTTAGATCAAAAAATAACCATTCCAGAATCCACTTTATTAGAAAATGGTCCATTCAATCCTTTAAAAGTTGTTATTGAAGATGAGGGTTGTAAACGATATTATGCAAGATATATTGACAATATTACCATAGAGCCAAGTCCGATGTGGATGCAATCCGCATTGATTGCCTCAGGAATTAGACCAATTAATAATGTTGTTGATGTAACCAATTATGTCTTATTAGAACTTGGTACGCCACTGCATGCGTTTGATGCCGATAAATTTGGTAGTGAAACGATTGTTGTTAAATCTGCAAAAGATTTAGATGAAGTAATTTCCCTTGATGAACAACCAAGAATATTAAGAAAATCAGACATCGTTATTACAAATGGTGTTAAACCTGTGGCTATTGGTGGTGTCATGGGCTTATTAAATACAGCGGTTGATGAAACAACCACGAAAATTATTTTAGAAGCTGCGTGGTTTGTACCTTCAAGAATTAAAGAAACCGCTAACCGGTTAAATCTTCATAGTGATTCAAGCTTACGCTTTGAAAAACATGTCGATGAAATAAGAGTTCTTCAAGCCATTAACTACGCTGCAGAGCTCTTAACCCAAATTTCAAACGCAAGAGTGTATAAAGAGGTTGCCTTTGAAGGAAAACCATTTAATAGACCTAAGTTAATTACTCTAAAACCTGAAGATGTAAACCGTTTATTAGGCACTAATCTCACACATGAAGATGTAGTATCTATCTTAAAACGTTTAAACATCATTCAAACAAAACCACACATTTATTTAATCCCAAGTTATCGAAGAGATCTCTTAATTAAGGAAGATTTAATTGAAGAGGTGGGTAGAATTTATGGTTTTAACAATATTGATTCTATATTACCAACATTTAATTCCATAGGTAAGTATTCTACCAGACAAAAACACCTTAACACGATTAGACAACACATGATTGGTTTAGGGTTTAATGAAGTTATCAATTATTCACTAACCAACAAAGAAACACTTCATACTTATGTACCTACAAATAAAGATATTATTGAAGTATTAAGCCCTTTATCCGATGATAAAAAGGCTTTAAGACATAGTTTGGTTGGTGGATTAGTTAATAATATCACGTATCATTTATCTAGACAAATGGATCATTTAAGGTTCTTTGAACTAGGAAAAACATACTTTACTAATCATGAACCGGTGCATTTATCTGCTATAATAAGTGGTAAATACATAATTAGTTCGCTACAAAAATATGAAATAAATAGCGATTATACTGTTATTAAAGGCGTTTTAGAAAACTTATCCAATAAATTAGGTATAGAATTGAAATTTGAAAAAGAAAACACCATACCAGGTTATCATCCAGGTATTTGTGCAAAAGTGATTTATCAAAAAGAAGTGATTGGCTATATTGGTAAAATACATCCTACCATTTTAGAAGATTCATACGCGTTTGAAATTAATGTAGAACCCATTTTAAAATCGATTGAACCACTAAAACCTTTTGAATCAGTTTCTAAATACCCTAGTATTACAAGAGATTTATCAATGATTATTGAAAATAATGTCACAATCGCTCGTATTATGGAGCTTATTAAACAAACCACAAGACGTTATTTAGTAGATATTTCTTTATTTGATATCTATGAAGACGAAAAAATAGGTGAAAACAAGAAATCACTTGCGTTTAGTATGACATTCAACTCGAAAGAGCAAACCCTTCAAGCGAGTGAAGTGGACAAATTAATAAATAGTGTGATCATTCGTTTAGAAAGAGAACTTAAAGCACACGTTCGAAAATAGGAGAGATTACTCTCCTTTTTTATTAATTAAGTATGGTGTATAATATTAACGGTGAAGAAATGAACAATATATATGACTATACACACGAGATGTTGACAAACTACATCCTAAATCTTGGTGAAAAGAAATACAGAGCGAATCAAATCTTTGATTGGCTCTATAAAAAACGCGTTAAATCATTCGATGAAATGTCCAATTTATCGGATTCTTTAATTGAATCACTTAAAAAAGACTTCTATTTTAACACATTAAAAGTTGTCGTTGAATCAAAAAGTGAAGATGGAACCGTTAAATACCTCTATGCATTAGAAGATGGTCATTTAATTGAATCGGTTGTGATGAGCCATTCTTACGGCTATTCTATATGTGTGACTTCACAAGTGGGTTGTAATATGGGATGTCGCTTTTGTGCATCTGGATTATTAAAGAAAAAAAGAAACCTTACCAGCGGTGAAATGTTGAGTCAAGTGATTCAAACAGAAGAACGTTTCAATAAACGTATTAGTCATATCGTTGTGATGGGTATTGGAGAACCTTTCGATAACTATACGCATTTAATGAACTTCTTAAAAAATGCAAACGATCATAAAGGTCTAGAAATAGGTGCAAGACATATCACCGTATCGACATGTGGTATTGCAGATAAAATAAAAACTTATGCCGATGAGAAACTTCAAATCAATTTAGCCATAAGTTTACATGCGCCCAATAACAAGATTCGCAATGAATTAATGCCTATTAATAAGAAATATCCGATAGAGACGGTCATAGATGCAATCAAGTATTATATGACAAAAACAAATCGTCGGATAACGATAGAATATATTATGATTAAAGATTTGAACGATCAAGTTGAACACGCTTATGAGCTGGCAACTTTATTAAAAGGGTTAAATGTGTATGTCAATTTAATACCTTATAATGAAGTAGTAGAAGCCCCCTATAAACGAAGCAATAAAGAAAATATGGATGCTTTTTTAAGAACTTTAAAAGAACAAAAAATTAACGCAACCTTAAGAAAAGAACAAGGACACGATATAAACGCAGCCTGCGGACAATTACGCAGTCAAACCATGAAAGGACAATAGTTTGAGAAAAGCCAAAATCATTAAATTAATCGGTGGGTTATATACCATCTTAGATTTAGAGACCAATGAAGTCTTTAATTCCCGTGCTAGCGGCAAATTAAGGCATGTACGCTTAGATGAAGACAGTAAATTTAACGTACAAACAACCCATAGAACAAAACTGGATAAAAAAACCATTCAACTTTCTCCTAAAGTAGGAGACATTGTACTCTATGATGATAGCGATGAAAATAAGCCAATTCAAGAAGTCTTACCTCGTAAAAATGAGCTAGACAGGCCGGATGTGGCGAATGTGGATCAAATATTATTGTTGTTTTCAACGATCCAACCCGATTTTTCATTTAATTTATTAGATCAGTTTTTGGTATTGGTTGAAAAAGCGCATATTAAACCGATTATTGTTATTTCAAAGATAGACTTAATCAAACAAGAAGCCTTAATAAAATTAAAACAAGACCTAAAATATTATGAAGCGATCGGTTATGAGCTCCACTACATTAATAGTCATCAAAAACTTGGTTTTGATGTCTTAGAGACAATATTTAAAGATAAGGTAAGTGTTGTAGCTGGACAAACTGGCGTAGGTAAAAGCACATTAATTAATGCCTTAATGCCCGATTTAAAGTTAAAAACCCAGGAAACCTCTGAAGCGCTAGGTCGTGGTAGGCATACCACTAGACACACAGAACTCTATTTTTATCATGAAGGTTTAATTGCGGATACCCCGGGTTTTTCTAAACTAGATTTTAATATTTTAAATGCCAGTGATTTAAAACAATACTTCATTGAGTTTGATACATATAAAGATGGTTGTCGGTTTAGAACATGTGATCATATCCATGAACCAGGGTGTAATATCAAAGAAAATGAAGAAATCTTACCGTCAAGGCTAGAAAACTATCAAAAGTTTTACAAAGACATATCTGAACAAAAGGAGCGATATTAATGAAAGTTGCTGTATCTATACTAACCGCTGATTTTAACAACCTAGAACAAGAAATCAAAACCCTACATCAAAGTGATTACCTACACTTAGATGTGATGGATGGGCACTTTGTGCCAAACATCTCTTTTGGTAAAGCGGTACTACAAAACATTCAGCATATCACAGATATCCCACTAGATACCCACTTAATGATTATGAATCCTTATGATTATATTGAAGATTTTGTAGCGATTGGCTCCACCTATATTACCATTCATATTGAGGCTAACAACGTTGATGAAACACTTAAAAAGATAAAACGTTTAGGCGTTAAAACCGGTCTTTCTTTAAAACCAGGCACCGATATCCACACACTAGATCCTTTCTTAAAAGACATCGATTTAGTCTTGGTTATGACGGTTGAACCAGGTTTTGGTGGACAAACCTTTATGATGGATCAGATGGATAAGGTGAAATACTTATACGACATGCGCAAAAAACACAACTATTCATACGTTATTGAAATCGATGGTGGCGTCAATGATAAAACCATCCATCATGCACATTTAGTAGATATTGTGGTGAGTGGTTCTTATATTCTAAATCAAAAAGATCGAACCAAAGCGATCCTGTCTTTAAAATGAAAATTGCAGTGATTGCACCTAAGGTGCCACAAAATGTCAAAGATTTAATTCAAGATCGAATTGTTTATGCATGCGATAGCGCTGTAGAAGCGTTAATTAAGCAAAATATAGAGATAGATTTAGCTATTGGTGATTTTGATTCTATTCAGGATAAAAGCCTTTTAAAAGACTTAAAAACCATTAAACTAGCTAAAGATAAAGATGATTCAGATACACACTATGCCATTAGACACGCTTACCAACAATGTGATGATGTGATTTTAATTGGGGGCTTAAGTGGACCAAGGGTAGATCATTTGTTTGCAAATCTATTACTCTTAGAACAATACAATGATTTAATCATTTATAACAATAATAATTTGATTAGGCGATTAGAAATCGGAACGTATACAATCAATAAAGATGATTATACTTATTTATCTTTATTTCCCTTAATGGATAGTATCGTTAGCTTAAGGGGCACTAAATATAGTTTAGATCAAGACTCCCTTTACGCTTATGATACCATTGGGCTATCTAATGAAATAAAGGCAAAAGAAGCGACGCTAGAAGTACTTAAAGGCGTAATACTTTTAATTCAATCTAAAGAATAAAAAAAAAGAGTTTGGGCGACCAAACTCTTTTGTTATGCTCTTTTAATATTACCCTTTTTTAAGGCTCTAGCGGAAATTTTCACTCTCTTTACGTTCCCATTTTCATCAATAATTCTAACGGTTTGTAAATTAGCTTTCCAAGTACGACGATTAGCATTTAGGGCGTGACTTCGTGTGTTACCGAAAGACGTCGTTTTACCTGTTATATAACATTTTGCCATAATCTCAACTCCTTTTTTCTCGCTATTGTATATTATCATAACTCAATAATTATTGCAACACATTCTCTTTAAAAAGTGTTATTTATTTATAAATAAGCGCTTTATGACAGGATAATTAAAGGATAAATTGTCAATATTTAATACCACAAAGTCAAGAATGTATCAAGACTTTAAGTAAAAATGCCTACTTTATAGTTAAAAAAATGGCATAAATTTAACAATATCTATTATATAGACCATAAAATTGACCAAATTTCAAGATTTTACACATAATCTTTCACAATTTTTCAATTTTTCGCTTATAAAAATGTTAATATAACCCTAAATCTTGCAATTTATCCTTAATTGGAGTATGATTAATGCGTCATTGGGAGGAAAATTGCGTTTTTCCTTACGAAATGACCGTAATAAGCGATAAAATGACATTAAGTCTCGAACAGTAACTCTGAATTTTGAAAATTTTTCATTGAGTAGTTTGTTTATTGCTAAATAGGAGGAATAATAAATGGCGAACACATTAAGTGGAACACTGTTTAAAAAAATGGTGACAAATGGCGCAATCAATTTAAAAAACAATCATCAAGAAATTAATCATCTAAACGTATTTCCAGTACCCGATGGAGATACCGGTACGAATATGCAAATGACTATTATGGCGGGTGTCAAAGAAGTAACCAATATTAAATCTAAAAACATCGTTGATGTATCTAAAATTTTATCAAGAGGCTGTCTCATGGGCGCCAGAGGAAACTCTGGAGTGATCTTAAGTCAGTTTTTTAGAGGCGTTTATACTGAGATTTCTCAAATTAAAAACGGTTCTGCAACCGTTGATGAGTTTATCGCAGCGTTAGTTGGTGGATATCAAATGGCATACCGTGCCGTTATGACACCAGTTGAAGGTACAATTCTTACCGTTGTTAGAGAAGCTGCAGAAGCGGTCTTAAAGAAACGTCCTCAACTTAAAACGATTGAAGATGTACTAACCGTTTATTTAGATGAAGCGAAACGCTCACTAGATAACACCCCAGAATTACTACCCGTACTTAAACAAGCTGGTGTCGTAGATTCAGGTGGTGCAGGCTTTATTAAAATTATTGAAGGTATGTTATTAGCACTTCAAGGTCAAATGATTCCAATGGAAGAAGAAAGGGTTGTTGAACCTGGTCACTTCATGGGTCATGATGTTGAACAAGCAGAAATTACCTTTGCGTATTGTACTGAGTTTATTGTTAAACTTGACGAATACGAAACCTTTGATCAAGATAATTTAAGAAGCATTTTAATGAATATGGGGGATTCTCTTGTTTTAGTTCAAGATGAAGACTTACTTAAAGTACACGTTCACACAAACCAACCTGGTGTTGTTATCACACTTGGTCAAAAATATGGTGAACTGCAAACGATGAAAGTAGACAACATGAAACTACAACACGCCGGTGTTGTTGAAAGTCTACACAATCAAGAAACCGCACCAAAAATCGATTACCAACCCGTTAATGGGGAGAGACAAACACACGCAGTAATTGCAGTCTGCTTTGGCGATGGTATTAAACAAGCGTTTAAAGAATTAGGTGTTGATTATATTATTGATGGTGGTCAAACGATGAACCCACCAACCGAAGACTTTATTAAAGCGGTAGAAGCGGTGAATGCGGATAATATCATTATCCTACCAAACAACGGTAATGTCATCTTAACCGCAGAACAAACCCTAGACTTAGTTGAAGATTCAACGATTAGAGTCTTAAAAACAAAAACCATCGGTCAAGGTTATGCAGCGATGATGGTATATGATACCAACAACGACATCGATGATAATATTGAAGCGATGAGTGATGTGGTTAAAGAAATCAAAACCGGTGAATTAACCTATTCAATTAGAGATACTGAAGTCGATGGTGTTAAAATTAGAAAAGATGACTTCATTGGTATTGCAGGTAGTAAAATTGTCGTATCAGATGCCGATAGAGTATTTGCAGCTAAAGCGTTAGTTGAAAGACTCGTTGATGAAGAATCTGAAATTGCAACCATTTTCTATGGTAAAGACATCACCGATGAAGAAGCCAAAGAAATTAGAAGTCATGTTCAAATGTTAAATGAAGAAATTGAAGTAGAACTCATTAACGGAAAACAAGACATTTACTCATATGTAATTTCAGTTGAATAATTAAATTAAATTGATATAATAGAAAGGGTAGTTCACCCTTTTTATTTTATGCGGGGATGGCGGAATTGGTAGACGCGTATGGTTGAGGGCCATATAACCTTCGGTTGTGAGAGTTCAAATCTCTTTCTCCGCACCATGAATAATCAACAGGTTTGGTATACAAATACCTAACCTTTTTTTATTACTTAACGAGAAAAAAGTATCAAAAAGTTCAATTACGTGTAAAATCATTGCTTCAAAAAGTTCAATTACGTGTAAAAAGGGCTTTTAAAAAAGTTCAATTACGTGTATAATGATATAAAAAGGTGATGAAAATGCTATTAAAAAGAAAAATATATAACGATTTATTAAACTGGAAACAAGAAAACGGTAGAACAGCTTTATTAATTGAAGGTGCTAGACGTGTAGGTAAAACGACAGTAGTTGAATCTTTTGCAAAAAACGAATATAAATCACACATCTTTATTGATTTTAGTATCGCAAGTGATGAGATCAAATCGTTATTTACAAAGTATGCCCATAACCTAGATGAATTTTTCTTTTTGTTAACAACGATGACAGGCACCACTTTATACAAAAGAGAGTCCCTTATTGTATTTGATAAAATTCAAATGTTTCCCAAAGCCAGACAACTGATTAAGCATTTAGTTAAAGATCATCGATACGACTATATTGAAACAGGCTCCTTACTCGGACTTAAACAAAATGTTGAGGGGATCTTAATTCCATCAGAAGAACGTATGATTAAGATGTATCCCCTTGATTTTGAAGAGTTTTGTTGGGCTTTAGGTAAAAAAGATCTTATCCAGGTTATAAAAACACATTTTGACCAACTCAAACCATTATCGATTCTCCATCAAACGATAATGACTGTATTCAGACAATACATTCTTGTAGGGGGGATGCCACAAGCGGTAATGGAGTTTATTGAAACATCCGATTATACAAGAGTAGATAGAGTGAAAAGAGACATTTTATCTCTCTATAGAAACGATATTTCAAAATACGCCAACAACTACGCATTTAAAGTATTAAGTATTTTTGATGAAATTCCCAATCAATTATCTAAACATGAAAAGAAGTTTACCTTAAAGTCTTTATCAACAGAAGCGCGCTTTAGAGATTATGAAGAAGCGTTCATGTGGCTTAATGAGGCAATGATTACCAATCCTTGTTATAACGCCGAAGACCCTCAAAAAGGATTATCACTTTATAAAGATAGATTAACCCTAAAAATGTATTTATTAGATACAGGTTTATTAATAAGTCATGCTTTTGATGAAGATAATCTAATGCATCAAGAAGTAGCTAAGCAAATCATTTCAGATAAACTCGAGGTAAATAACGGTATGTTCTTTGAAAATGTGGTGGCTCAAATGTTACAATCAAAAAACAAAAACCTCTATTTTTATTCTAGAACTGATAATAAAAATAGCCAAAATACGATGGAAATAGACTTTTTAATAACCGATGTTACAAACCCTACTAAAATATCGCCTATTGAAGTGAAATCTGGCAAAAACTATACCATTAGTTCATTGACTAAATTTAACTCTAAGTTTAAAAGTAGACTTGGGAAGAAATATTTATTACACACAAGGGATTTGAAAATTAAAGACGATATTATTTATTTACCCGTTTATATGGTACTCTTTTTATAAATAGATAGCATGAGCGAAATGTTCATGCTTTTTGTTTGAAAAAGTTCAATTACGTGAAATGAATTTTATTTTGTCAAGAAATTGTCAAGATGTTTCATATGATAAACGACAATGAATAAAATAGTGTATACTAATTTATAAGGTTATGTATGAAAGTTAAATGGACAACATTTTTATATGATGTATTACTAAGTGCGCTTGGTTCCTATGGAGGACCTGAAGCGCACTATGGGATGTTTTCTTCACTTTTAGTTAAGAAAAGAAAGTATCTAAAAGAAGAAGAACTCACAGAAATGATTGGCTTGTATGCGTTAGTGCCTGGTCCAAGTTCCACACAAACCATTACCGCTATTGGTTATTATATTGGTGGACCAGTACTGGCGCTATTAACCTTTTTAGTATGGGCTTTACCAGCGATTATTGTGATGAGTTTAATTGGTGTTTTCTTTAATGTAATTGGCAATACCTATTATGAACCTATGCTTACATACCTACCGGCTGTAGCGGTTGGTTTTATCATTTATGCGTTTATTATACTTTCCGTTAAAGTCATTAAAGATAAAAGAGATTTCTTATTATATAGTGTGATGTTTTTAGCTGCCTTTTTATATGTTGGCTTTTCAATGTGGGTTATTCCGCTATTGTTAATGCTTGGGGGCTTTATTACACTACTGCCTTATATAAAAGAACTATCTACGATAAAAGTAAAAGCAAAGCCTAGATGGTGGATTTTATTAGTCATTATAATGCTTGCCTTACTAAGCGAAGTTTTACTGCGCTTTTTTGATCATTCGTTTTTTATCTTATTTAATTCCTTTTATCGGTATGGTTATTCCGTTATTGGTGGGGGTAACATCGTTATTCCATTAATGATCCAAGATTTAGTAGAAACAAAAGGGTTATTGTCATTAAATGACTTTTTATCGGGTTATGCGATTGATCAAGCCATACCAGGGCCCTTGTTTAGTTTTGCTGGATTTGTAGGAGCGAGGTCGGTTATACAAATGGCTTTTCTTAGTGGTATTATTAGTGGACTAAGTATCTTTTTACCAGGGATTTTACTTGTGTTTTTTATCTTCCCTTTATGGCAACAAACAAGGCATAATCAAAAAATTAAACACTTCTTAAAAGGGGTGAGTATTACAGCCGCAAGCTTAATACTCATGACCGCTATTAAACAGTCTTTTTTACTAGAGGTCGATATAAAAGTCTATTTAGTTGTTGTGATCACAACCCTTTTACTCATAACAAAAAGGCTGCCAGCCCCATTGATTATTTTACTGGCATTGTTGCTTGGTTTTATTTTATAGTTTGATATAACTACTGTAGTAATCTTGCCAATAATTTGGTTAAATGATAGACATTCAAAGTAAATCACACATATTCTTAAAATCGCATTTATTTTTAGCCTCGTTCTTGTTATAATAAGATGTAAGCGTTTTACAAACGACAAATAAAAAAGAGAGGTAATTAAATGGAAAAGTTTAAGTACATGGAAAAGTACGGTTTTGAACAACTGGTCTTTTTTCACGACAAATCAACAGGATTAAAAGGGATTACGTGTATTCACGATACCACACTAGGTCCTTCACTTGGGGGCACAAGAATTTGGCATTATGAAAATGAAGATGATGCTATATTAGACGTGCTAAGGTTAGCCAGAGGCATGACGTATAAGAATGCAGCCGCTGGGTTAAACTTAGGTGGGGGTAAGAGTGTGATTATTGGTGATGCATCTAAAATTAAGAGTGAAGCATTATTTAGAGCTTTTGGACGCTTTGTTCAAAGTTTAAATGGACGATACATTACCGCAGAAGACGTAAATACGACAACAAAAGATATGGATTTTGTTCATATGGAAACCGATCATGTGGTTGGTTTAGAAGGTAGAAGTGGTGACCCTTCACCTGTAACGGCGTTAGGTGGTTTTCATGGGATAAGAGCATCCCTTAAGTATAAATTTAATAATGAAGATATAGATAAGTATAGTTATGCCATTCAAGGTGTTGGTAAAACAGGCCAATACTTAATGGGTTATTTATTTGAAGCTGGCGCTAAAAAAATTTATTTTACAGACATTAATGAAAAACGCATCAATGAAGTAAAAGAAACCTACCCACAAGCCATTTATGTAAAACCAGAAGAAATTTATGCATGTGATGTTGATGTGTTTGCACCATGTGCACTAGGTGCGGTATTAAATGATAAAACCATCCCTACAATTAAAGCTAGGGTTATTGCGGGGGTTGCTAATAACGTATTGGCCGATGAAACCAAACACTCCAAAATGTTAAAAGATTTAGACATCCTCTATGCCCCTGACTTTGTGATTAATGCGGGTGGCGTTATTAATGTGTATCATGAACTTCATGGTTATGTTAGAGAAGTAGTTATGAAAGATGTTGAAAAAATTTATGATAGACTCATGCAAATCTATCAAATCGCTAAAGAACAAAACGTCGATAATCAAAAAGCCGCTAATTTATTTGCGGAACAAAGAATCAAAGATATTCATAATGTAAGGTTTAATTATATTCCTAGATGATTTATTTTATTACGGGTCATTATGGATCGGGTAAATCGGAGTTTTCACTGAATTTTGCGATTTTAAAAAACATTAAAACCATTGTCGATTTAGATATTGTGAACCCTTATTTTCGTTCAAGAGAATTAGAATCCCTTTTAAATAAA
Organism: uncultured Acholeplasmataceae bacterium; assembly: GCA_964387195.1. Lineage (GTDB taxonomy): Bacteria > Bacillota_I > Bacilli_A > Acholeplasmatales > UBA5453 > DUQU01. The sequence continues at coordinate 2,377 of CAYLVT010000022.1, read as the reverse complement.
TATGGGATTGAACTGATTTCATCGCCTTTAAAAAACGCTTTAGGTAGCGATTTACCCTATATTAGCCATAAAGCGTTTTTACCATTTCATGACACAAAAGACGCCGTTTATGATATTGGTGGGAATGAAGTTGGCGCAAGAATATTAAGACAGTTTAAAGGCTCAGCTACGATGTATATGGTTATCAATGTTTTTAGAGAAGAAACAAGTACGAAAGCAGGCATTTTAAAAATGAAGCACTTAATTGAAGGGGCTTCAGGTTATCAAGTGAGTGGGTTTATAAATAACTCCAATTTATTAAGAGATACGAAATTAGAAGATATATTATTTGGTCAATCGATTATTAAAGAACTGAGTGATGAACTTAAAATACCAATTGTTTATACGAGTTATTATGATCATATTGATGTAAAACAAGAAGATGTTTTAGGGGAATTAATACCACTAAAACTGTATTTAAGAAAAGATTGGCTTTAAAAAAGGAGGCTATATGGCAAGAGGAAGAGTAACGTTTAGTTATGAATTATGTAAGGGCTGTAATTTATGTGTTGAATATTGCCCCGTGCATATTTTAGAAATGGATAAAGTAAAAACGAATCAAAAAGGGTATCACATTATCAATGTCGTTGAACCCGATAAATGCATTGGTTGTGCCTTTTGTGCAATGATGTGTCCCGATTCGGTAATTACGGTGGAGCGATTAAAATGAAGAAAGTATTATTAAAAGGGAATGAAGCGATGGCTTTAGCCGCTATTAAAGGTGGCTGTGATGCCTTTTTTGGTTATCCAATTACCCCGCAAAATGAAGTCCCTGAGTATTTATCTAAATATATGAAAGAAGAAGGTAGGGTCTTTTTACAAGCTGAGTCTGAGGTGGCAGCTATTAATATGGTTTATGGTGCCGCTGCAGCTGGTAAGCGTGTTTTAACCAGTTCATCAAGCCCAGGTATTGCCTTAAAACAAGAAGGCATCACCTACCTTGCAGGGGCAGAACTACCGTGTGTCATTATTAATGTCATGCGTGCGGGTCCAGGACTGGGTGGTATTCAACCTGGCCAAAGTGATTATTATCAAATTACACGAGGTGGCGGTAATGGGGATTATCACGTTTTAGCCTACGCACCAGAAAACCTTCAAGAAACGGTAGATATTATTATGGATTCATTTAATAAAGCCGATTATTATAGAAACCCTGTTATGATTGCCGTAGATGGCTTGATTGGACAAATGATGGAACCCGTTGTAATGGAGAGTAAAGTTTCTATTAAACAAATAGATAAACCTTGGGCAGCCAATGGTAAAAACGGAGGCGAAAAACGGATTATCACCTCTTTATATTTAGACCCATTAATGTTAGAACAACACAACTTAAAATTAAAAAAGAAATACGATGAGATGGTAGAAACAGAACAACGTTATGAAGCCCTATACACGAAAGATGCAGACTACATCATTGTTGCCTATGGCACCATGGCCAGAATCACCAGATCAGCGATTGAAAATTTAAGAGCTGAAGGGATTAAAGTAGGCTTAATTAGACCAATTACCATTTGGCCATTTCCTTATAAAGCCTTTGAAGATATTTTTCATGTAAAAGGGTTTTTAGTGTGTGAAATGAGTTTAGGCCAAATGGTCGATGATGTAAGGTTAGCTGTAAATGGGAGAAAGCCTGTAAGATTTTATGGTCGTGCTGGTGGTATTATTCCTGAAGTTGAAGAAGTAATGGATGCGTTAAAGCAGTTAAAAATGGAGGTAAGCCAATGATTGTTTATGAAAAAACAAAAGGACTCACAGATAATCCACTATCGTATTGTCCTGGTTGTACCCATGGTATTATTCAAAAATTAGTCGCTGAAGTTTTAGAAGAAATGAATCTTTTAGATAAAGCGGTTGGTTTAGCTAGTGTTGGCTGTAGTGTGACGAGTTATTATTATTTTAACTGTGACATGGTCCAAGCGTCTCATGGTAGGGCTTGTGCGGTAGCTACAGGTATTAAGCGAACACTGCCTGAAAACATCGTCTTTACTTATCAAGGGGATGGCGATTTAGCATCCATTGGGATTGCGGAGACGATTCATGCAGCCAACCGTGGTGAAAATATTACCGTAATCTTTATTAATAATGGTATTTATGGGATGACTGGTGGCCAAATGGCACCAACAACCTTACTTGGTGCAAAAACAACCACAAGCCCATTTGGCAGAAATGAGCTTGATCATGGTATGCCCATAAAAATTAGTGAGATGTTTCAAACAATTCCTAAAGTAGCGTATGTGGAAAGAACCAGTGTATCGACCCCCCAACAAGTAAGAAAGGCTAAAAAGAGTATTAAAAAAGCGTTTGAATATCAAATTGAAAAGAAGGGTTTTACAATGAT
>CAYLVT010000021.1:0-14506 GCA_964387195.1 uncultured Acholeplasmataceae bacterium | reverse complement strand
TAACATCAACAAGGTCGATTTTGGTAAGTGAAAATTAGTAATTAGTTTATCTACAACCCTAAATTGATAAGGGGGGTAGATAAAAATATCTGTCTCAAAATGACCGGCATGAAAAGCGCCATCGTAATTGGATTCTAATGTGCGTACCGTCGTAGTACCTACCGCAATAATGTTTTTGTTGTTAATTGCTTTATTAAGCGCTTTACAAGCTGTTTCTGATATATAATACTTTTCTTTATGCATTTTATGATCTAAAATGTTTTCTACTGTGGTTGGTCTAAATGTCCCTAACCCAACATGAAGGGTAACTTCGATAACTTCTATGCCCTTAGCTTTGATTTTGTCGAGTAATTCTTTTGTGAAATGTAGACCTGCAGTGGGTGCGGCGCTAGAGCCTTGTTTGTCGGCATAAACGGTTTGATAACGGTCTTGGTTTTTTAATGTTTCATGAATGTATGGTGGTGTTGGCATTGTGCCTAGTTTCGATAGCACTTCTAAAAAGACACCTTCATAAACCATTTTATAGCTATTTATGCCTTCTTCTTTCACTTCTACGCAAATTGCCTCAAGTGCGTTAAATACTACCACATCGCCTACTTTCACCCGGCGTTGTGGTTTGGTTAGGGCGTCCCATGTATCTTTAGATATTTCTTCTAACAATAATAACTCAATGGATGCGTTTGTAATTTTCTTTTTTCCAAACAAACGAGCGGGTATGACTTTGGTGTTGTTAAGGACCAAACAGTCGTTTTCATCTAATAAGTCTAAAATATCATAAAAGTGTTTATGTGTGATTTGTCCACTTAATTTATCTAAAACCAAAAGCCTTGATGCATCGCGCTTATCTAGCGGTGATTGAGCAATCAAGGCTTGTGGTAAATGATAGTCATAGTCTTTTACTTTCATTTTAAAATAGTCCTTTATAATATTTTATGCCTAGGATTATATAAGCTTTTTCAAGTGCGACTCTGCCTCTAGATGTCCGTTTAATATAGCCTTCTTGAAGTAAGAAGGGTTCATACACATCTTCTACGGTGGTTGGGTCTTCACTAATGGTGGCACTGATATTTTCAATACCTACAGGTCCACCACCAAATTTTTCAATCATCGCCCTTAGATAGGCAATATCCGCTTCATCTAATCCCGACTTAGAAATACCGAGTTTAGATAAGGCATGATCTGTAATTTCTTTATCAATCGTTCCATCACCAATAATTTCGGCAAAGTCCCTGACACGCCTAAATAACCGGTTCACAATTCTCGGGGTCCCTCTAGAGCGTCTTGATAATTCATAAACGGCATCTTCTAAAATGACCGTATCATAGACACGACTCGTTCTTCTAACGATTTGGCTTAAATCAGCTTCACTGTAGAAATTAAGTTTAAAGATTACGCCAAAACGTTCTCTTAAAGGCGCGGATAAACTCCCAAACCGAGTGGTCGCTCCAATTAAGGTAAAGGGGGGCAAATCGATTCTTATGGATCTAGTTTGTGTGTCTTTACCAACTAATATATCAATGACATAATCCTCCATTGCCGCGTATAAGACCTCTTCAACAACTCTAGGGAGGCGATGAATTTCATCGATGAATAAAATATCACCTGGTTCTAGCGATGTTAAAATAGCGGCTAAATCTCCGCTTCTTTCAATCGCCGGTCCTGAAGTGATTTTAATCGATACATCCATTTCATTAGCAACAATGGATGCCAGGGTTGTTTTACCTAACCCAGGTGGGCCATAAAATAAAATATGGTCAATCGCTTCTTTTCGTTTTTTTGCCGCTTGAATGTAGACATTAAGCATTTCTTTAATATCGTTTTGACCGACATATTCATCTAAGGTTTGTGGTCTTAACTGCGTATCTTCGTCTTCTTTTAAGGCTAGGTTTGTTAGTATTCTTTCATCTTTCATTTAATCAATACCCCTAAAGCTTGTTTAATAATCTCTTCGATAGGTTGATCGTTATCCACTTTCTTTAAAGCACGGTTAATCTCGGTATTGTTATACCCTAAACTTCGTAATGCCTCTCTAACTTCATCGGAAGACTCAAAATCTATTGGTTTTATTTTCCCTTTTAAGTCTAGGATTATTTGCTGTGCACTTTTAGGGCCAATGCCTGGAAATTGGGTTAAATACTTCACATCCCCTATATCAATCGCATAAGTAATCTTATTGGTTTCTCCTGTGGAAAGTATAGCCAGTGCACTTTTTGGACCAATACCTGAGACACTAATTAAATCAATAAACAAATTTCTTTCTTTTTTACTTTTAAACCCATATAAGTTATCCATATCTTCTCTTAAGTAATGATGAATATATATAATAACCTCATCTTCTAAATGATAGCGATAACTATTGGGTGTTATAATTAAATAACCAATCCCGCCATTTTCAAGCGTAACATAGGTTGGTTCTACTTCTTTTATAATTCCTTTTATATATGCATACATATTTATCAACCTCATTTATTATTATAGCATGTTTCTTACGAGTTTTAATGTTTAATTTTACATGAGAAATACGATTTAATGTTTATTAAATGGGTTTGTGCTGTGGTATAATTAGTAAAGTGGGAGGTGCCAAATTGAGTTTAGTTAATGATTATTTAAAAAGTCAATTAAAGCGATTAGATAAACTTTTTCAAAACACACCCCAAGCTAGACAAGCTTGTATTGATCTGAATCATTCATTTAAAGACTCAAACAATCAAATCCTTGAACTCTACCGTCAAATAGAAACCTATGAGATGGATTTTAATGTTGCCGAAATTGAAAACATTAAACGAATGCACCTTGAACATACCGATAAAGAATTATTAACCAAACAAACCATCCAATTTAGTGACCAGCAATATTTAGACAATAAACGTAGTATTAGTGATCGTGCGAAAAGTAACGCCCAAAGCGTAGAACGTCAACTGGGTGAATTATTTAAACAACAACACGATTATTTAAATAAAGTAAAACAAGATATTTTATACTTAGAATCTACTTTAAAAAAAGAAAACAAAGCACTTCTTTTAAAGCAAAAAGACTACCAAGGAGTTTATTTAGATAAATTATCACGCCTTCATGAACAACAATACTCAAATCTTTATAGAATCAATCATACTTATCATGATGCACTTAAAGATATTCATAGACGAAATAAAGAACGCTTAGAAGACTCCGCCCTAAACATCAAGGAACTCAAACATCAATATGAACAATACTTTGAGTTTCATAAAAATGATTTAGTTTACATTAGGCAAAACTTCCACCGCATTCAAACGCAGTTAAATACAAAAATCAATGAAGTTGATCAAAATTATCGAAAGTTATTTCAAAATACCGATAAAGAGTTACTCCAAAGACAAAAAAACATTGAAGTTGTCTTGGAGAGTATGCATGATGAAAACCTCCAAAAAGCGAGAAACATCAATAATATACTTGAGCGTAAACTCACCCGTACCGATGAACGACTTGATCACCTAAAACAAGTCTATGAAAAACGACTTAGAAACTTAACTCAGCACTATCAAAAAGATATTACTCAAATCAACATTGAGCGTTTAAAACAAAAACGCATCTTTAATGATGAAGTTAAACAGTTAAATGATCACTATCATCAACAATTAAACGACTTACCTGAAACCGATCGTCTTTTAAAACAAATTGAAAAGAAATACGATAAGGAAAGTAACCACTTAAATAAACGTATTAATACCTATAATGATAAAATCGATAAAGCCATTTTAAACCGTGAACAAAGGTATTTTAATGATCGTCTTCATTTAGGTTATGAATTTATTAGAAAGCAAGAAATGTTTCGCTATTATCGGTTTATTCAAGACAACAAAAAGACAAATCGCCTTGAAGTAAATAAACTAACCTTTAAAAAATATGAAGCGTATATGAATAAACTAAATACGCTATTTCATTTAGAAAAAGATAAGAAAAACACCATCATTAATACGGGCATTAAAATTGAATTACTACCGATAGATATTCAAATTTTATTAGCCAGACACATTCATGATTTAGAAATAAACTATTTAAACCTAGAACAAAACTACACCAAAGCAAACCACGATAGACTGATGCGTCTAGAAGGCTTAAACACAGGTTATGAAGAGTTTAACATTAACAATGAGCGTGATAAATTAAACCTCATTCACGCTTATGAAACGAAGCAAAATGAAATTGATTCATATTTGCTTATGGAATACGAAAAAAACACACTAGAGGGCCATAAGCGTGTTTTAAAAGCTGCAAAAGCAATCAATGAAATTAAACATCAAATTGAAGTCATGTATAAAGAACATGAAAAAGAAATCTATTTAGAGCGTCAAGCGTATCATATTGACCAATTAAGAACCAACCTTCGTATTCAAAATGAAAGACTTCAATTAGAAGATGCTTACCAAAAAGAGTTAAACAAATATGAAAAAGAACGGGCTCAACGAGAACTTCAAAAAGAAACCTCAATTTTACAAGCTAACGAAGTCATTAATACATCGATTATTGAAAATACACGCTTTCAAAAAGTACTTTCAAATTACTTTTTAATGCTTCAAACCATACAAACGGAATTAGAACGCATTTCTTATGCCCTTAAAGACGCGTATTTGTCTTCTTTTAACAATTCCTTTCAAACAACCCTTTATACGCTTAAAGACATCTTGTTGGCTCAAAAAAACTATAAAGATAGCATCTTAGATGAAATCAAAAGAGACACTTCTTCTAAAATCCAATCTAAGATCGATGAACTAACGCTACTTAAGTATGAAAAAGAACATAAAAAACTGCTTGATGACTATGAGGCAGAAAAGAAATCTATTATTGAACAACGCTATCAACTAAACGATCAAATAAAAGCCTTAAGACGTGAGTCACTTGACTTATATACACAGATCGCAGAAATTGAAAATAAAAATGACACCACGGAAAAAACCATCACCTTTACCCAAGGTCAAATTAAAGTGTTAAGAATGGATAAGGATAAACAATCTAGAAAAACCGCTAAAAACTTAAGTGTTACGGTTTCAGCCTATAAAAAAGAGATTGCAAAAATTGAAGATGAAATCAACCATATCCGCTTAAAAATTGAACAAATTAAAGCCCGCATTCAATACATCAACAAAGGCTATAAGCCACTCGATGATATGATGCTGAATTTAGAAAGACATAAAGAAATTACCCTTAATCAGTTAAAAGAAAACCAATACGCTGAGGGTAGGGTATATTATGAAAACCTAAAAGCACTAGATGCCATTATTAAGGAGTTTTCAAGTTACAACAAAGCCTTTATCATGAGTCTTGATCCGTTATTTGACAAACTCTCAAATACGTCACTAACCCAAAAAGAATTCCATGCATTATATGATCAGTTTTCACTAAAAGTCAATCAACAAAGAAAAATCAATCAATCGATGCATAAACGTCTTAGTAGATTACTCGATAAACAACATTTCACCGTAAGAAATGAACAACAACGCATCATTAATGAGTTTAATAAAAACTACCAAACCGCCATGACCCATTTAACAAAGAGTCATAAACAAGAATTAAGAAAAATATTGAACAATGAACAAGAGTTGGTTTCCTATCAAAAGAGTTTAATTAATTTATCAAAGCATAAACTTAAAAAATCCATTGACCTTTATCAAGAAAAGCATAAAAATGAGCTAAAGAGTGTCTTTTTACAACGTAGTGAAAAGATCAACCAAAAAAACACAATTGAACAAGAAGTCATGGATTTACTTAAAGCTACTTCTCTAAACAGGGAACAAGTCTTACTTTCTAGTGAACAAAACTTAAAACAAGACTTAAAACGCTTTGAGCGTAATAAAAATAGAGCTGACCGAGAAAAACGAAAAGCAATTGAAGCCTTAAACACATTAATTATTGAAAGCGATATAAGTTATGAGAAAACACTCATCTACTACGCTCAGGTTGATAAACAAGAACGGCAACGATTTAATCGCACCCTTCAAGCACGAAAAAAACAAAATGAAAATGATATTATTAAACTTAATAAAGATATCACAAAGATTCAATCTAAAGCCAAACGTAGTGAAATCAAGGTAAAAAGACAAATGAAACACATCGAACGGATCGCGCATCGAAAGCGTAAACGTATGGTTAGGATTGAAAAGTTTAAATTATTCTTTTCAATAAAACGATCGAAAAAACGATTTAAATCCGTTTTACAACAAGAAAAAAACACCTTTGTATGAGGTGTTTTTTTATATTACATATAATAAATTATTTTTACATATTTATCTAGTGAATATAATTATCATTATCACTATTTATCTATTTAAATGTTTGAGCACTCTTTACGGCCTTTTTCCATCCACTGTGAAGTTCAACCGATGTTTTATAAGAACTCATCGGTTTAAATGTCTTTATAATACTTTGATTGGATTTAATATAATCAATATCTTTATATAAACCACCTAAACCCGCCATAAACCCAGCACCTAAAGCGGTAATTTCAGTTTCTTTAGGTTTAATTAAGGGACATCTTAATAAATCGCTTTGAAACTGCATTAAATAGTTGTTATCTGAAGCACCACCATCAATATAGACACTTTCTAGAGGGGTTTTTGATTCTTTAATCATCACATCTACGACATCTTTAACCTGATAAGCGATCGCATCTAGTGTGGCTTTAATAATGTCATGTTTAGTGACATCTTCTGTGATTCCAAACATAGAGCCTCTAACTTTCGTATCCCAGTAAGGGGCGCCTAAGCCGACAAATGCAGGGACAAAGTACATCCGCTTTTTACTTTGTTTCGCAAGTGATTCAGATTCGGCGCTTGTTTGAATGACTTCTAATTTATCTCTTAACCACTTAACACTTGAACCGGCCACAAAAATAGATCCCTCAATTGCATAATAGATTTGATTATCCAGTTGATAAGCGATGGTTGTGATTAAACCTGTATTGGACTTAAAGGCCTCTAAACCTGTGTTCATCAAGATAAAAGCACCCGTTCCATACGTTACTTTCATATTGCCTTTTTGAAAGGCTAAATGACCAAACAAAGCACTTTGTTGATCACCAATCATCGCTTTGATTGGAATACCTTGATAGCTACCAAAGTCATATTGGTTTGGTTTAACCTCTGGTAACATGTGTTTTGGAATATTAAAAAGGGATAAGAGTTTCTCATCATAGGTACCACTATGAATATCTAATAACATCGTTCTTGAGGCGTTTGTGATATCGGTATAAAAGGCATGCCCATCGGTTAAACGGTATAGTAAATAAGTATCCATGGTGCCAAATAAAGCGTCATTATTTAAAAGATAAGGCTTTAATTTGGGCATATTTAAGAAATGAACCATTTTGGATGCGCTAAAATAGGCATTAAGTTCTAAACCTGTGGTTTCTTTTATGTAGGGTTCATAACCTAGAGTTTTCCATGAGTCGCATATTTCCTGGGTGTGTTTACTTTGCCAAGAAATACTATAATCAAGTGGATTTCCCTCTCGATTGAAGATAACGGTGGTTTCTCTTTGGTTTGTAATACCAATCGCGATGATGTTTTCTTTTTTAAAATCGTGTATGGCTTGATCTAAGATACTTTTAACGCCATTAAAAATCACGTTTGCATCTTGTAAGACAGCGTTGTGTTTATGAATTTGCTCAAAGTGATGACTATAGATTTTAACCAAGTTTGCTTTATAATCTAAGACAACCACACGGCTACTTGTCGTACCTTGATCTATGGATAAAATGTATTTATCTTTCACTTAACCACCCCAATATATCGTTAATAACTTCCTCTTTATTAAGTTCATTTAGTATTTCATGATACGCACCTTCATAAATCTTTAAGGTTTTATCGGTTGTTTGAAGGTGATCATAAATTCGCTTACTCATTTGGCTAGGTACAATACGATCTTCACCACCATGGAGTAATAAGATAGGGTAATCATTTTTATATAAGTTTTTATTTAGATAACCTACCCCACTTACAAACATTTCTCCCGCAAGTCTTAGGTAGTATTGTTTTAAGTTAAGGCTGTCTCTTTGGTATAAATCTTCAACTGTTTTATCTCTAGATAACTTTCCTTCAAACTTATTTTTAAGTCTAATAAAGCCCATCCACTTATACCCTATTACTCGTGCGATTTTAACTTGTGGTAGAAAATCTGTGGGGCCACCCGAGGCGATAAAATAATCGACTTTAGGATTACTTACCATATATAAATGCCCAATAAGTGCGCCCATAGAATGGGCAAATAAGACGTTTTTAACGTCTTTGTTTAGATGGGCGTTAATGACTTCCTTTAAATCATCAATATGGTTGTGAAACGACTGAATATAGCCTCGTTTACCCTCAGATTTACCATGACCTCTTAAATCATACCTGACAACGGATATTGAAGCTTCATTTAAGCGTTTTGTAAAATAATCATAGCGTCCACTGTGTTCACAAATACCGTGGACAATAAATACCCTTTTTATTTCATTAGGGACGATGTTTGTTTTAATGTAGATCATAGTTTATCACTCCTATAAGTATTATAACCTAAGATCATGTCTATATAGACATTTTTTTTATAATACCTATATTTAGTTTTTCATCGTTATAAAAAAAAATATCAAAACCATCGGTCTTGATATTAATCCATCATTTCAAATAAGTAACCAAAGATGCGAACCTCATCACCTTTTTTAACACCTAAACTTCTTAAGTGACCATCGATACCATAAGATTTTAACTGTCTTGCGAAACGGATAACCGCATCTTGGTTGGTAAAATCTATCCGGTTAAATACTTTCTTTAACCCCTCACCACTCACTTCATAGACACCATCTTCTGCCAGTTCAATCGTATAAAAGGCTTCTTCTTGACTTACTTTATACGTTCTATGAACGACTTCACTTTCAATTTTTGGTTGAGATTCAACCAGTGTAAATAACTGATATTTTAACGTGTTAAGGTTTTGATTTGTAATACTAGAAATTGGAATAATTTCATAGTTTAAAGACGCTAATTTAAAAAGTTGTTCTTCCGCACCTGGCATATCCATTTTCGTTGCAACAACAATCATCGGTCTTTTTAATAAATCTTCATTATATTGTCTTAACTCTTCATTGATCGTATGAAACGCTTTTATGGGGTCTTCATTTTCAAGAGGGTCCATACTAATGACATGGGCTAAAACACGACATCTTTCCACATGTTTTAAAAAGTTAAACCCTAAACCAACCCCACTACTCGCCCCTTCAATTAAACCTGGCAAATCCGCCATCACAAATGATTTTAACGCATCAACATAAACAATTCCTAGGTGGGGGTTAAGGGTTGTAAAGGGGTATGAGTCAATGGCGGGTTTGGCATTGGATATACTACTAATTAGTGTGCTTTTACCTGCGTTAGGTAGACCTACTAAACCAACATCCGCTAGTACCTTTAACTCTAAACGAAGTTCTAGCTTTTCACCTAAATCACCGTTTTCAGCAATATGGGGGGCTGGGTTTTTGTGTGTTTTAAAACTCACATTGCCTCTGCCTCCTTTACCACCTTTACAGATGATTTCTCTTTGACCTTTCGTTTGAAAATCAAAGAGTAGTGCACCACTACTTTTTTCAAATACTTGTGTTCCAAGTGGCACTTGATAAATGGCGTCTTTGCCTCTGGCACCGGTTTGATTTTTATTTAAACCGTCCTTTCCATTTTCCGCTTTTAAATGACGATTATACGAAAAATCAATTAACGTGTTAATCGATTCATTAGCTTCAAAAATGATGTCCCCACCTTTACCGCCATCGCCACCGGAGGGGCCACCAAATTCAATGTATTTTTCTCTTCTAAAGGCAACCATTCCATTACCACCTTTGCCACTGGTAACGGTAATATCTACTTGATCTTTAAACATAATAAAAAAGGATAAGCGCGCTTATCCTTCGTATACTGAAACTTGTGTTTTTGTTTTTCCAACACGCTCAAATTTTACCGTGCCTGATACTTTGGCAAATAAAGTATCATCACTACCACGTCCTACGTTATTTCCAGGATGTATTTTAGTCCCTCTTTGACGATAAATAATAGAACCGGCTGTTGCGTATTGTCCGTCAGAAAGTTTCGCACCTAAGCGCTGTGCGTGAGAATCTCTGCCGTTTTTTGTAGAGCCGACACCTTTTTTAGAGGCGAACAGCTGAATGTTTAATTGTAACAATGTCATCACTCCTTTGTAATGTTTTTAGGGTATTGTAATCGAAGTTCTTCCAGTGTCCAAAGTAAATTATCTACAATGTGTTTTACTTCTGGTGTTTCTTTGATTACGTTTAATTGAAAGTAGCCTTCTTTAATCGCTACCTCGACATGTTTATCTTGTTTAAATCTTGAGATAAGATTTGAAGATAAAATAATTGCGGTTGATACGCTAGCACAGACAATATCTTCACCATGCTTAGCATATAACGCATGACCAGTAACGGTAAGTGACTGGTTTTTAAATGCAAATTTAATCATTTTAAGCGTTAATAGATTCAACTAATAACTTTGTATAAGCTTGACGGTGTCCTTGTTTTCTTTTGTAGTTTTTCTTAGGTTTGTATTTAAAGACAATAATCTTTTTAGCTCTGCCTTGTTTTAATACTTTACAAGTAACACTTGCACCTTCTACAAGTGGTGTACCAACTTTAGTTTTTTCACCACCGACTAAAACAACTTCATCAAATGTGTAGGTTTCGTTTTCTAAAACGTTTAGTTTCTCTACAAAGATTTCTTGACCTACTTCGACTTTTACTTGTTTTCCGCCTGTTTTAATAACTGCATACATAGAATTCCCTCCTTATATTTATTTGAAGACTCACTAGCGAGGTAATCTTAAGATTACTTAAGATGTTTAAGAACCTTTTTTATGTGGTATTCTTGACAACTATTGTATTTTACAATATATCAATTTTTAAGTCAAGCAAAAGTTATCTTTTTTTAAGTTAATCCTTACTTAACTCATGTTGTTTCCTTATTTTCTTTTAAAGAGTAATTTAAATCCAATAACCAATCCAACAAACCCAACAACACCAATGCCTGATAAAATGAGAATCATCGTTAGAGGGTTTTCATCTTTAGGGGCATCGTATAGTTCTTCTAAAATCCATTGAGCTCTATAGTCTTGGTCTTTTGTCGCTTTAGAAACCGATGGAGACCAGCCATTAAAGATGTATTTTTCTCTTGTGGGATCTTGTGGAGGTGTGGGCTGTTCATTGTAGTTAAGTGTTTCTGTTTTTAACACACTAGAACCTGAGATAAAGCGAATGGTTAGTACTTTTACTGTGTAAGTGATGGAAAGTGTTTCATTTTGTTGAATGTTTTGATAGTTTCCAACCACATGCATATCATAACCTTCTTTTTCAAGGTCGGATAAATCAACATCATCACCTTCTAAAACGTCTTTAGTAAGCGTTTGTCCATCCACTTCAATGGTAACTTGATAAACTTCTTTATCACTATAATCCGTGGTGGTAAAAGGGGTTGGGATGATTGTGTATTCATCATAAACTCTTGCGCTTTCACTTAATTTAGGTATTAAGAAATAATCATAACTCACATAATCTGCTGGCATCCCTACTGGATCATCCCAAGTAACATCGACTAAATACCATTTCGTGCCTAACTTGACATGATTCCAAGCATGAAGTTCACTTGAACCACCACTAAAGGCTTCCCCTGTGGCATATAAGACTGGAATCCCTAAACGATGGGCAAGCATTTGAAACGCTTCACTATACGCCTCACAGACGGGTGTTTGGCCATCAACTAAAGCACCTGCGGGTGTATGAGATAATTCGTTTGTCTTTTCATATTCTTTATTTAAAACCAAATAATCGTGAACGTATTTGAGTTTTTGATCATCCGTTTCTAATAAAAGAGCTTGGTCTATAATTTCATCTCTTTTGTTTAGAATCTCAACAAAGTGTTGTTTAACTAACGTTGTATTTAAAACCCTTGAATCTAAATCATTAGGATCAAAGGAAGTATAATAATCCGCCGCTAACATAATCGTAATTTTAAACTCGATTATGTCGTGTTCTGGAGGTAGACTATAATAACTGGTCGTAGAGTGAGTCCCTATAAAGAAAAACTCTTTATGTTCATAAGAAAAAGCATGATAAGCATTGCTTAGTTCTTCTAGTTTTTGCGCTAACTCTGCTTCTGGAGCAGATGGGGTTTGAAAAGTATATTCCCCTTCAATATGTCCATCTAAATAACTTTGCAAAATGCCATCGTAGTGTATCTTTTCCGCTTCGGTTAAGCGGTTATAGTAATGCCTTGATTCAAGGGGGATGTCGTTTTTAATTTCCACTAACAACTCGTGCATGGTTAAACCTTCATAGGTTGCACCTTGAATGTCTCGATGAATATGGAAACTAAAGAGTATTAACAATGCAATAATGAACTTTTTCATGTGATTCACCTCTTTTTTATTATTATACACCTTTAAGGTGTTGTTTGTTTATCTTCACGCTTGAAAATGTTTTTAAACTTATCAGGAATACTCTCAAAAGAGTCTTTAATGAGTTTGGGTATAATTTTAAATGTTTCAATAAATGCCCCTCTTCTAATGTCTTTTTTCGATAATTCTTTGGCATCAGAAAATAAATACTTTCTTGTAATAATGCCTACTCTTAAGGTTAGTATTGCATTTGATGTCCCTTGTACAAGAGATTCGGTTACCACTTTACCAAAGGGAATGTTTTTAATGAAGCTTTGGGCATTGGCAGGTAGTAACTCGGAAAAGTCAATGTTTTCTAAACCTTCTGCGATCAATGCGGTAGAAAAGACATTTAAAACCAATTTTGATAAATTTTTAAAGTTAGGTCTAAAGCCGCATGTTTTTACAATTTCTTTAATTAATCTTAAATTCACGACAAATGAAGCAATGAGATCCATTCTTCCATTTTGGCTAATCGCAGTTGAAATAAATACGGTTTTTGCATGATCAAAGATCAGTTTATTGATTTTCTTTTTAAGGGTTGAATTAAAGATCTCATTTAAGGTTATTTGAAGTTCTTCTTTGGTTTTTGCAGCCTTTAAAGCTTCTTTTTCTCGTTTAGAAATATCTTCTTGTTTGATGAGGTTTTTCTTTACAAGTTTATAAGTTTTATAGCGTTTTCTACTTGGCTTATCTAAAACCGTTTCAATATTAAAAGCGGGTGAAAAGACAATGATTCTGATCGGATTAAGAATTAAAAAATAAACCAATAAAATACAAAGGGCGTAAAAAGCATAACTCACATAGTCATGGATTAAAGCCAAGCGTTCGCCTAACGATAAAATACTGGATACTAATATTAGGAAAAATAATAAAAGTACACCGACTCCTACGACATACCATAAAACTTTGTTTTTCTTATCCATCTTAATCACCTATCTACATTATACTTGATAAAAGGCTAAAAGATGTTAAATAATATAATAATAAAACGATATAAAACGATGAAATCGACTCATTAAAAGTCAAATTGCTTTTTTAAAATAATTGAATAACAACTTTTATGACCCATAATGACGTGATCTACAACATGAATGCCAATCGCATTTGCCCCTTCAATTAATTTGTTTGTTGTTTCAATGTCTGCTTTTGAAGGTTTAGGGTCTCCACTAGGATGATTATGAATGAAGACAACACTCGGGCTATTTAAACGTATCGCATACTTATAAATATCTCTTGGGGTGATGATGTTGGCATTTAACCCACCGATAAAGAGTTGTTTTTTTGCAATCACTTTAAACTTTGTATCTAAGTAAAGACAATAAAAGTGTTCTTGTTCTAAGGTGGCCATATCTTCAAATAAATAGTATACATCCATCGCATCTTTAATGACGGTTTTCTTTTTGTTTAAATCATGATAAAGACGTTTATATAACTCTAAACCTGCGATGATGGTTGTCGCTTTAGCAAGCCCTATTCCTTTTATGGTCTTTAGTTCTTCTAGCGTCATAT
The DNA here is from genome assembly GCA_964387195.1 of uncultured Acholeplasmataceae bacterium. Taxonomy (GTDB): domain Bacteria; phylum Bacillota_I; class Bacilli_A; order Acholeplasmatales; family UBA5453; genus DUQU01. Next base: position 550 of record CAYLVT010000021.1, on the reverse strand, counting down.
TTAACATCATCGATGGGCGTTCTATGGTATATAATATCCGTCTAGATAACTCTAAAACAGATTCATCTTTTGTACCTGTTTTTAATAAGATTGCAAGTAATTCGACATTTGATAACCCGTGTACGCCATACTTTTGAAGTCGCTCTCTTGGTCGTTCACTCTTTGGAATGTGTTTCATTTTATAGTTCAAAAAAATCACCTCATACTATATATACAAATGAGGTGATTTTGTTTAAAGTAAATTTGATTTTATAAAATATTTCTTATATAACTAACAAAATAAAGTGAACCTGTTACTAATAAAACATCATCATCAAGAGTGGATTTTAATGTGTTAAAAGCAATTTTAGGGTCTTCTATTTTTTTATAGCTGAGTCCTTCTATATTAAGGGCTCGATGATAATCAATTGTAGTAAGGGTAATATCTTTAGTTATTGTTTCAATTAGATTTAACATCTTATCAAAAGGCTTATCTTGCATACAGGCAAATAAGACTTTGATACGGTAATTAGGAAAGATCTGTTTTACTGAATCGATTAATGCATTCATT
>CAYLVT010000020.1:0-15290 GCA_964387195.1 uncultured Acholeplasmataceae bacterium | reverse complement strand
AGAATATTTGTAGTTGTGTTAGACAGTTTAGGTGCAGGCTATGCCCCAGATCAAGAACAATATCAAGATACTGGTGCACACACCATCTATCATATTTCTAAACACCATCAACTAAACATTCCCAACTTATCAAAACTCGGTTATCCAAATATCACTGAAATTAAAGGCGTGTTAAAATCACCAAACCCAGTAGGGGTTGCAACCACAATGATCGAAGCATCCAATGGAAAAGATACGATGACTGGACACTGGGAATTAATGGGCTTACATGTTTTAAAACCCTTTATTACATTTACAGATACAGGCTTTCCCAAGCCGTTAATTGATGAACTAGAAAAACGAACAAACAGAAAAATCGTTGGTAATTATAGCGCCTCAGGCACAGAAATAATTAAAGATTTAGGCGAACACCATATGAAAACGGGAGACTTAATTGTTTATACGAGTGCCGATAGCGTCTTGCAAATTGCGATGCATGAAGATGTTATTCCTCTAGAAGAACAATACCATATTGCAGAAATCGCTAGGAAACTCACCTTAAAAGATGAGTGGAAGGTTGGCCGCATTATTACTAGACCCTTTATTGGTAGTCATAAAGACAACTTCACTAGGACAGCTAATCGTCATGATTATGCTCTAAAACCGCACGGTAAAACAACCCTTAACTACTTAAAAGAGGCCTCTTATGATGTTATAAGTGTTGGTAAAATTGTCGATATTTTTGACAATGAAGGTATCACAGAATCCTACCGTACCAAAAGCAATACGCATGGTATGGAAGTGACAATCGACATCGCCAAAAATAGAGATTTTAAAGGCTTATGCTTTGTGAATTTGGTTGACTTTGATGCACTATATGGCCATAGACGCGATCCCATTGGTTATGGTAAAGCCATTGATACATTTGATATACAATTAGGTGAACTACTTAACTACATCAATGAAGATGATTTACTTATTTTAACCGCTGATCATGGCAATGACCCGACGTTTAAAGGTACCGATCATACTAGAGAGATTGTGCCACTATTAATGTATAACCCAACAATGAAACACTTAAAAATCATTCCTCAAAGACAAACTTTTGCAGACTTAGGTCGGACGATTAGTGACAACTTTAATGTCAAATATACCGATCATGGAGAAAGTTTTCTTCATGAGTTGAAAGGAGATTAACATGGCAGCTTGGCTAGAAAATCTAACCCCAGAATTTTATATAACCCTTGGTTTATTTTTAGTTTTATTAATATTAATCATTATTGTTCTTATTAAAATCATTCAAACTAATAGACGCGTAGGTACGCAAGATTTTGACCTTTTAGAATCCATTTCTAAAGAGGAAAACATCTATACCTATCACATCACACTTGTTAATAAGAGTTTTTCAAGTAACCAAATTGATGTGATTGGACTTACCAAAGGCAATGTCAGACATATTTTAAAACAAGAACACTTTCAAATTGCCCCACGAAGTAAAGTGACCTCAGATATTTTAATGAGTGAAGTTGAAGCGATTATTTTAGAAGATAAGTTTAAACGCGTTTATTTATTTGCCGAAAATGAAATTGGTTTAAGAAACACCGATAAATGTAAAAAGTTAAATAAATTTTTAAAGCGCCGTGTTAAAGAAATTAAAAAAGAGAAAAAACTTGCGCTTAAAAAAGAACGTTTTGAAACGGGTAATTATAACGCTTGGGAACGAATTGGATTGTTTATTAAGTTATTGTTTAGACCCTTTTATAAACTGCATCAAAAGATTAAACATAAAACAAACATTACATTAAAAGAATCTGAAGTCAGACGCATTCAAAAAGCGGAACACGATCAAATAAAATACAAGCTTGAGGCAACCGTAGCTAGATCAAATGAAATTAAAGTTCGTGAAGAAGCGTTTAAGGAAAACAAAACAAGAGAAACAGAACTTGAATTATTAAAACAAGAAAAGGTTTTAGAAATTGAGGCACTAAAACAAAAAACCATCCTTGAAGAGTTTGAAAAGAAACGAAAAGAAATTGAATCTATTGACCCTAAAGAAGAGGTCAAAAAGTATTTAGAAGAAAATCCTATTACGTATGATGACATATACAAGGTTGAAGAAATCGCACAAGAAAGCGAAGAAATCGATGAGTTAAATGAACTTGAAGGGGTTGATTCTATGTTAGATCCAGAAGAGGCTTACTTAGAAGAAACCGAAGACTTAGAAGAAAATAATGACAAAAAGAATAAAAAACGAAAGAAAAAAGAGAAATAATTCTCTTTTTCTTTTTTATCTTAACTAAGCCATTAAATTGCTTTTTGGATAGTGATTTATCTTTGTTTTTAGCCAGTGAGTCTATAGATTATAGATAGTGAATCGTTTTATTTAATCAAAAATACACTATTTTTAATACTCGTATGTAAAATAAGACTTAGGATCTAGTCCCGAAGATAAGACAAACATTAATTTAAGTCTAACTTTTTCAGATGGTAGTGATCCGCCACTTAAAACACCTAATTGTTTTAAATGATATCCTCCACCTTCATAAGCATAAGTATCTCTAACCCGGCCCATTGGACATCTGGATGTAATAATCACAACAATCCCCTTATTAATTAATTTAGTAATTCCTTCAACAAATGACTTAGATACATTGCCGCGTCCAAAACCTTCAATTACTAAACCATCCACTTTATCGATATAATAATTTAGTATATCAGGATTTGATCCACTCGTAAGTTTTAACACCTCAACACGCTTATTTAAAATGTTTGGTTTAAATTGAATGAATTCATAACTTGCGTCTCTATAATAAAGAACCGTTTTCTCATCCACTAAACCAATTGGTCCAAATTCTAAAGACTTGAATGTATCAAGTGCTACCGTATGTGTTTTTGAAACTTCAATTGCGGCGTTAATTTCATCGTTTAAGCAAACTAAAACGCCTCTATTTTTACTCTTATTTGATAAACTCACTAAGATTGCACTTAGCAAATTAGAATATCCATCATAACCAAGTTCATCAAAATTACGCATCGAACCTGTTAAAACAACAGGTTTTTTTGTATCTAAATACATATCTAAAAAGTAAGCTGTCTCTTCAAGTGTATCCGTTCCATGGGTAATAACTACACCATCAATGTTATCTTTTTTTAATTTTTCATCAATTAATTGACCAATTGATAACATATCATTTGGTGTTAAAGAGGGTGAAGGTACCATAGAGTAAACCACACCTTCAAATAAAACATCATCAAATTTAGGTTGAATCATTTTTATCAGTTCATCATGATTATCTAAAATATTTGATTTTGAATCATCATTAAGTGAACTCATTGAAATCGTTCCACCAGTGAAAACAATTAATATTTTTTTCATAAAGCCACCTCAATTATATTGTATCATGAATTAATCAAAGCACTTAAATAGTTTTGTTATTTCCTCTGAATTTTAACAATTGTTAATCAATTCATTTAAATAGGGGGTAAAAAATAGGTAGCACAAGTATCAGAGGCGAAAGTTTAAGAGTTATTTATTCCACACCAATTCACAGTAAGTTAGTTGTTCGCATAGTTATCGCAACATCATTTGGTTTACATAATATACATTATAGGAACAAATACGAATATGAAATAACTATACTACTATCTATTAAATATATCAATCGGTTAACAATTGTTATGTTTAATTGAGTATATTAATTGTTAATAACCCTATTAATCATATTCATATTATTTATTTTATATAGTTTAGCAATGTGCTTCGATGGTTTGGTGTTATTTGACTTTTATTAACCTTAATAAGTATAAACCCATCACTTATTTCACTATTTTCGATGTTTAAAAATGTTATTGTGTTTTTTAGCTTCTTTCTACTTCTACTACTTGCGGGAGTGTGTGTCTAAATTTTTAATGAAAACTTTTCACAATGAAAATATTTCACTATATTTTGATTTTTATGAAAATTTTCATGAGTTATTTTCGATCATTTTTTAAAAAATTATGAATGTTTGATTGTCTCACAATTATTAAAATAAAATTGTTTATTGGATAAACAATGCTTCTTGATACAAAATTAATTTGTCTGTTTTTAGTTTGTTCAATGATTGAATGATTTTTATATTTTCTTGAACTCATAAAAAAACGACTGATTTTTCAGTCGTCTAATTTCTTCATTTATTCAGAAAACAAATTTAATGATTCTACGGTAAATTTTTCATTCTTACTAACAACCCTCTGCCACTTCGCTGATCTACCCTGGCCAAGTGGAACGATGATACCTTCTTTTTTCAAAAGGTTCAATGTTCGATTAATTGTTGACTCACTTGCAAGTGGTGCTTTTTCTCGAATATCGTTTTTACTAAAGACACTATTACCATTCATAATAATAGCTTCGATGGCATCGGTTTTATTGAGTTTGGTGTCAAACAAATAATTACGTTCTAATTTTTCTACGTTTTTATGCATGATTTCTAACGAATCGACAAACACTTTTACCAGTGGATCTGTTTGTGAAAGGCCATTTTCCCAGTCATAGAATGCACTGATTAAACTGTTTGAAAATCTGGCTTTAAAGTGATTAAAAACACTAAAGAATGAATCATACCTACATACATGAAACTCTTTGGCAATAATCGTATAAATGATGATTAAAGCGATTAATTCATTATGTGAGGTGTAGGGTTGTATTTGGATGAAATCAACGTAGAAATTGCTAATAATGGTAATTAGTTCATACTTTTTACTACGTTTAATTTCATTGTATTTCGTAATCAGTTTAATGAGTTGCTGATCACTTGGTAGTTTATCAAAAGGGACGGTTATTCGTGAAATGTGTGCACCTTTTATCCTATAGGTTGGCCTATCTAAATCTCTAAATAATATCCCAACTAAATCATTTGTTTCATTGACAGAGAGGCTAAAATCATCACTAAGTTCTTGAATTAACTCAAGTGCTTCTTTAATGTTTAATAAGAGCTTTTCTTCTTTGTTTTTAGCGACATATTCCCTTCTTTGATTGGCAAGTAGTTTGAGTCTGGGCTGTGTAATATTTAGCTCTAAAAATGACCCTATCGCAATGACATCATTTTCAAGTGTTTGTCTCACCATCGTTAAATCATCGCTTGAAAAGACATCTTTATAATAAAAAGCTTTCCCTTTTTGTTCATAAAGATTAAAAAGTTGCATCATTAGTGTGTTTTGAATTTGGATTCTATCCATATGCAGTAAACAGTTCATGTGATCATCCTTTATAGTTTATATATATGAACGCACGCGCGTATACGCGCGCATGTGTTAGTGAAATACACTATTGCCGATAAATTCCCTTAAAATCGAGTTATTAGGTACCAGTTCATCATCAATTTCTTTAAAATATTTTAAAAACTTCAATAAACGGTTTGCGCTAATAAAGTGGCTACTATCTCTTGGAATACTTGATAGTGATTTATAGGCGTGTTTTTTCAAAACAAGGAACTCATAAGTTAGTTCACTATTGAAAACGTAGTTTGCCTCTTCCTGAAAGGGATATATCCATTTAAATTCGCCTTTTCTTACCGAATCCCACATAGAAAGTGTCTCTTCTGCAGGGGAATTACGATAGCGTTGATCGCGGACCATTCTTCTTAATAAACGTAGGTCGGTGAAGCTGATTGGATTATGGTTATCAATGTGAAGTTGTGTTTGTGGGGCAATAAATATTTTGTATTTTTGAAAGGCTGGAATGGATGGTGTTAATAAATCATTTAACGCATGAATCCCCTCAATAATAATCGGGCATGATTCACTCACTTTAACCGTTTTACCACTTTCACGCCTTCCTGTTTTAAAGTTAAATCTAGGTAACGTTACTTCTTCGCCATTAATTAAGTTTTTAATGTGTTCGTTAAACAACTTTATATCCAGTGCATTTATATGCTCTAAGTCTGGTTTTCCATCTTCATCAAGTGGTGCTTTATCTCTTGGCTGATAATAATCATCAATGGAGATCATTACTGGGGTAAAACCACGAGATAATAACTCCACTTTTAGTCGCATAGAAAAGGTTGTTTTCCCACTGGATGAAGGCCCAGCGATACATATTAATCTGATGGCATCTTTATTCTCACTAATTTGATTACCAAGTTCAGCCAGTTGCCTGTTGTGCTTTGTTTCACACATCTGAACCAGTTCAACACTACGGTTATCCTCAACGTATTGATTAATTCTAGCGATATTATCGCCTTTAATAATATCACCCCAAATAGCCGCTTCTTTAATGGTTTTATTAAAGATGGGGGCATCATCAAAGACTGGAATAACGCCACCTACTTCACTTCTTGGATACTGAATCATAAAACCTGGTTGATACATAATGAATTTAAAGTCTTTTAAGTAAGAGGTATTTGGAAGCATGTAGCCAAACATATAGTTTTTATACCCATCACAAATATACATATTTACATAATCTTCTTCACGGTATTTTAATACCTCAGCCTTATCACTATAACCCATTTCTTGATAGTATTCTACCGCATCATCGATGTCAATACGCGTTCTTTTTATTGGGAGCGAGAGGTTGATTAACCGTCTAACTTCTTGGTCTAATTTTGATAATACTAAAGGGGTTAAACGACCAGGTAGGCCTTTAGGAATGGCTAAAATACTTCTAGAAATAGAGTAGTTATATTTCAGTGATGTATTTGGATATAGGTTTTTTAACGCCATTAAAATGACGTATCTTAGTGTTGATTCATAAATACGAATTGCATCTTTATCTAATAAATTTAAAAAGACAACATCGCAATCCTTCGTTAAAACATAGGTTAATTCCCTAATTCGGTTATTAACGGTTGCGGCGTAAGCCTCAATCCCTAAATCATCTTTAAGAGCTTCTAATGTTATTGGTTTATCATAGTTATATAATTTTCCATCAATAGTTAGTTTCATTAAGACTCCTTCCAATCATCATCGAACAATGATAATTTTGTAATTTTTACTTTATCTTCTTTTGGTTTTTCTTCCGTTTCATGCCGTTTTAATGTAACGATCTCTTCTGTTTTTTCCAACTTTTCAGGCGCATCGATGATTTCCCTACCTTCATCGATTAAATCTATATCCTCAGATTCTAAAACATCATCTAAGTTAATGAATAAACTCTTACCATATTTATGATCGGATAAATAACTTCTACCATACATCGCAACACTTGGCTTTAATTCGCTTACTTTAAACAAAATTGAGCCTTTTTTAGCAGTAATTAAGATATTCACATCTTCTTTAATCTGTTCCTCAGTTAATCTAGATACATCCCGGATAAAGTGAGGGTTTCTTGCTCTATCTTCCCAAACAACCACGCTTGCTCTTAAGCGTTTATTGAGTGGGTAATTTGATACTTTATCACGTTTTAAATTTCCTTTAGAAGATAAAATTAATAGCTCATCACTTGATTTGGCATAAATCGCTTTAACCAGTTCATCTTTTTCTCTTAGTTTAAGGGCATTAATCCCACTGGATTGTGTCCCATAAACAGGAATATCACTTTGTCTAAAACGGAGCGCTTGACCACGTTTTGTAAAACAAATCACATTAAATTTGGTCCCATACTCAACACTGGTTAAACGGTCATGTTTTAGTAGTCTCATCGCCCGAATGGTTCTTGAGTATCTACTGACATTAAAGTCTTTAAGTGCGGTTTGTTTAATTTTACCTTTTTCGGTGGCGAGTAAAAGATTGGTATCTTCTTCAAAATCTTTTTCAACGATGATTTTAATAATAAATTCATCTTTTTCAATAGGAATAATATTGTTAATATACGTTCCTAAGTCTTTCCATCTTGATTCTTCAAGTTCATAGACCGGCATGTATAAATAATTACCAAGGGTGGTAAACATTAAAAGCGTATCATGGGTTGATACTTCCATATCAAACAACATACCATCGGCCTCTTTTAAGCCTGGGCTGCTTGCCGCAGCGTAACTTCTTAAACTCGAACGTTTAATATAACCATCTTTGGTAACCCCAACACGGACATTCTCATCCGGAATAAGGTCGATTTTTTCAATCTTTATTTGATCAATTTTATCTTCAATTTGACTCTTTCTAGGGGTATGAAGTGTTTTTTGAATGGTTCTTAGTTCTCGTTTAATGACCATTAATAATTTACTTTCATTTGATAAGATGCTTTCAAGTTCTAAAATCTCTTTTTCTAATTCTTTTTGTTCTTTAATTAACGCATTAATATCTGTAGAACTTAAACGGTATAATTGCAGTGTGACAATCGCTTCAGCTTGAAGGTCAGTAAACTCATACTTTTTCATTAAGTTATCTTTGGAATCTTGTTTGTTTTTAGACTGACGAATGGTTTTGATCACATCATCTAAAATATCAACCATTTTAATTAATCCAAGTACGATATGAAGCCTTTTTTCAGCACGTGTTAAGTTATAGTTTGAGCGGTTTGTAATGACTTCTTTTTGGTGATTAATATAGCAATCTAAAATCTCTAAAACACCCATTTGCATCGGTCTTTGTTGATTGATTGCTACCATATTATAGTTAAAGTTAATTTGTAGTTTTGTGTTTTTAAGTAAGTAATTTAAACAAACATCGACATTCGCACCGCGTTTTAAATCAACCGCAATGCGTAGTCCTTCTTTATCCGATTCATCTCTAACTTCTTGAATGTCTTCTAATTTTTTATCAATTCTTAAAGCGTCTATTTCTTTGACGACATCCGCTTTATTAACCTCAAAAGGAATTTCACTAATGACGATGCGATACGTATCTTTACTAATGGTTTCAATATCGGTTTTACTTCTTATAATAACTCTGCCTTCGCCCGTTTTAAACGCTTGGCGAATGCCTTCATAACCTTGAACAATACCACCGGTTGGAAAGTCTGGCCCTGGCATGATTTCAATTAAGTCATCTAACGTCATATCGGGCGATTCAATACGTTTAATCGCCGCTTCACACACTTCAACTAAGTTATGCGTTGGTATTTTAGTAGCGTAACCCGCACTAATTCCTGAAGCCCCGTTTACAAGCAAATTAGGAAATTTAGACGGTAATACCACCGGCTCTAATTCTTCATCATCAAAGTTAGGGATAAACTGGACTGTGCGTTTATCAATATCTTCTAACATACTTTCCGCTTCCCTAGATAACCTAGCTTCCGTATAACGCATCGCAGCGGCACTATCACCATCAATGGATCCATTATTCCCATGCATATCAATTAACGTTACCGATTGTTTCCAAGGTTGCGATAAACGTACCATCGCCTCATAAATACTTGAATCCCCATGAGGGTGATACTTACCCATAACCTCTCCAGCAATACGAGCACTCTTTTTATAAGGTTTATCGGAAAACATGCCCATTTTATACATCGCAAATAAAATACGACGTTGGACCGGTTTCAACCCGTCCCTAACATCAGGCAGTGCCCGGTCTTGAATAATGTATTTTGAATACCTTCCAAACCGACTTCCCATCACATCTTCTAGTGTTTCTTCTGTGATTTTTTCAATAAAGGTATCAAGTTTTTTATTCATAGCTAACCTCCTTTATTGAAAAGTCATCGTCATTTTCAAAATCCACATTCTGTTCAATCCATTCACGCCTTGGCGCAACATTATCGCCCATTAAAATCGATACCCGCTTCTCAGCGGCACCTTCATCGTCAATATTGACTCTAATTAGGGTTCTTTTTTCTGGGTTCATTGTGGTATCCCAAAGTTGATCAAAGTTCATCTCACCCAAACCCTTAAAACGTTGCACGAGTGTTTGGTTGTTTTTGGTAAGTTCATTAAACTCCTCTTCCGTCCACGCATACTCTACCTTTTGGTTTTTACCTCTACCTGTGGTGAGTTTATAAAGCGGGGGTTGTGCAATATAGAGTTTACCCGCTTCAATTAGGGGTTTCATATATCTAAAAAAGAAGGTTAATAATAACACTTGAATATGCGCCCCATCATCATCGGCATCGGTCATAATAATGACTTTGTCATAGTTCATTTTTTCAACATCAAAATACTCACCATAATCCGCACCGATGGTGTAGATGATGGTGTTAATTTCTTCATTTCTTAATAAGGTTTCTGTTGAGGTTCGCTCACTATTAATAACTTTACCTCTAAGAGGAAGTATCGCTTGAAAGCGTCTATCTCTACCTTGTTTTGCAGATCCGCCCGCAGAATCACCCTCCACTAAGAAAAGTTCGTTTTTCGTTTTATCTTTTCCTGTTGCGGGGGTTAGTTTACCAGATAGGCTTACTTCTTTTTTATTACGTTTACGATCACTTCTTGCATCTTCTCTAGCTTTTCTTGCGGCTTCACGTGCTTTAGAAGCGTCCATTGCACGCTTAATAATGCCATTGGCAAACTCAATGTTTTCCTCCAAAGCATACGTCATTTTTTCATAGATAATTGACTCCATCGCATTTCTAGCCTCAGGGGTACCAAGTTTAGATTTGGTTTGCCCTTCAAATTCAAGTAAATGTTCTGGAATTCTTAGTGAGATAATTGATGTAATCCCTTCTCGAATGTCAACCCCTTCGATGTTTGGTTCTTTTTCTCTTAAATGGCCATACTTCCTTGCATAATCATTTAATGCACGCGTTAGCGCGCTTTTAAACCCGGTCTCATGAGTACCACCATCTTTGGTTCTTACGTTATTTACGAAGGAGACAATATTTTCTTGATATGAGTTTGTAAATTGTAAGGCCGTTTCTACTTCAATAATCGCTTTTTTAACTTTATGAGTACCTTCTAAATACTTCACTTCATGATAAACGGTTTTACCTTTTGTTAAAAATTCAACGTATTCAACAATACCACGTTCATAGATAAACGACTCTTTAGTTTGTGAACGCTCATCAATGAGGGTCATTTTTAAGCCTTTAATTAAAAACGCACTTTCACGCATTCTTTCCTTAATTGTCTCATAATTATAAAGGGTAGTTGTAAAAATACGTGGGTCTGGTTTAAAATGTACGGTAGTACCTGTTTTTCTTGTGCTACCCAAGTTTTCTAAGGGTGAAACAACGGAACCACCCTCACTAAACTTTTGTTTATGAATTAAATTATCACGATAAACCGTCACTTCTAAAAATTGACTTAATGCATTAACGACCGCGGCACCAACACCATGAAGTCCACCAGAGACTTTATAGCCTGTATCACTTGAAAACTTACCACCACTATGAAGCATATTAAAAATAACCTCAGTCGTTGATTTACCACTGGTGTGCATTTTATAAGGTAAGCCTCTACCATGGTCTTCAACAATAATACTATTGTCGTTTTTAATGGTTAAAACTATCTCATCACCATAGCCTGATAAAGCTTCATCGATAGCGTTGTCTAACAACTCCCACACTAAATGATGTAACCCTCTTTGGTCGGTTGAACCGATGTACATCCCTGGTCGTTTTCTAACGGCATCTAATCCTTCTAATATTTGAATTGATTCTTCTGTGTATTTGTTTTTGAAATCTTGCATTAAATCAGTCCTAACTCTACAGTTTATTATAACAAAATTATCAACCTTTAACAACATTAAATAAACCAAAATTTGTGATATTGTATAATTTAATTTGCTATTTAAATATAAAAAGAGTAAAATTTATAACATGAGGTGTAATTATGGGGATTTCCTTACTTAAAATCGGTTTATTATTTGTGGGATATATCTTAGGTTCAATACCGAGTGGCTTACTTATTGGTAAGGCTTTTATGGGGATTGATTTGCGTGAACATGGCAGTAAAAATATCGGGGCATCAAACGCCATCAGAGTCATGGGTTTAAAGTTGGGTGCACTGACCTTATTTTTCGATGCCCTAAAGAGTGCAACAATCGTGATTTTAGTCAAATATTTACTTCCTTTATGGATTCCTGATTTTAATCTTTTACGACTCTTTAATCAAATAACCGATATTTCTATATTTTATGGTGTTGCCGCCATCTTAGGTCATACGTTTCCAATCTTTTTAAGATTTAAAGGTGGTAAAGCGGTTGCGGCAAGTTTGGGTGTGGTGTTTGCGTTAACCCCAATCCCAGCGGTTTTATGTTTAATTACCTACATATTAGTAGTCATTATTACTAAATACGCAAGTTTAGGTTCTACCTTTGCAGCACTCGTTGTTGGTATAAGTACAACTATTCAGCTTCTTATCACAAACACCTTAAAAGAAAATGTTGTAATGCTTAGTTTATATTGGGTACTTATACTGTTTATCTTTATTAGACACATACCAAACTATAAACGCTTAATTAAGGGTGAAGAAAATAAAATGTATTTCATAAAGAAAAAAGAAAAGGATGGGGCCTAAGTAGGTTCATCCTTTATTTTTGCTCCATAGAAGCCATAATTTGTCTAACTTGTCTTTCAGATGGGGTTCTGCCCATTTGTTTCATCATTTGTCTTACCATGTTTTCAGTCATTGGTGGGTTTTTCTTTAAATAACGTTTAAACCACGCTCTTGCACCGAAAAATCCGGCAATCGCTCCCACTAAAAGGGCTGAAACTATTAAAACAATCGCTAACCATAATTCCATCATACTATCAACTCCTGCATGTTATTGTATTATATATTTACATTAATTTCAAGTTAAATAGCAAATATTGTCTGTTTAACTTGAGGGTTTAGAGGAGGTTAAAATCATCTTGCACGAAACGATAAACCAAGTCATACACTTAAGTACTATGTTTAAATAATGCTAACGAGCAATTTTTATATCATGAATCCATCACTAATTGACACATCGTTATATTTTATAAAGATAATGAATAAGGGAATTTGACCTTTACATTTTACTTGACATATTATAAAATGATAGTGTAAGGAGTGAATACTATGCCAAGATGGATTGATGAAACTTGTATTGCATGTGGGTCTTGTCAAGCTGAGTGCCCAGTTGATTGTATTTCTGAAGGTGACATTTACGTTATTGATGAAGATATTTGTATTGATTGTGGTGCATGCCAAGAAGTTTGCCCTGTAGGAGCAATACACGAAAGATAAAAAAGAGCACGTTTGTGCTTTTTTTTATGCTTTATTATTTGGTTTATACAGGGTTATTTTCTTAATGCCATAGACTTTTTCTTTATAACGTATTAAACCTTCTATTTCAGGGCTAATGGATTGTTTACTACGTTCTAGGATAAGCGTTGCCTTGTAGTGCTTAAGAGTTTTTAATAAACGCGCTATGGTTGCATCATCAAAATCATAGGGTGGGTCTATGAAAATATAATCAAAATGGGTCTGTTCATGTTTTTTTAAAAAGACTTGATAATCCAATTTAGAAACAAGGCATTTATCGGTTTCCTTTAGTGTCTTTGCATTTTTAAGTATGGAGTTGTATGCATCCCTATCAACATCGTTAAAATAAACAAAATTAGCCCCTCGGCTTAGGCTTTCAAAACCATATAAGCCTGAGCCGCTAAATAGATCTAAGACAACACCATCCACCTTGATCATGTTAAAAACCGCCTCCCTCACGATTTGTGAGGTGGGGCGGGTTTTTTTTGAGGAAGATATTAACTTTCTTCTATTATGGATCCCACCTGTTAAATAAACAAAACTCATGATAAAATCCGAAGTATTGCGGGATTAAAGTATTGGGTTGAGTAATAGGTTTTCTTACTCTTTAAAATCCCTAACTCAATTAAATAGCGATACCTTTTTACAATGGTTTTATTTAAAACATCAAATTCTTTAGATAACATCTCTGAGTGTAGATAAATATATCTATGACTCCTTCTTAACACTTCATGAAGACGTCTTTTTTGGTAAATGGTATGTTTAGAGTTATCGATGATGCGTTCTTGTTTATGTTTAAGGGTGTTATAGCTTTTAATACTGCGTTTGGCATCTTTAATCGCTAATTTTATCGCTTTTAAATACGCAACCACAAACAAATTAATATCGCCACTATCCATTGCTTCTTGACGTTTTTCTTCAATGGTATCAAAGTATTTGGATAAGGGAATATAATGAGGAATGCCATCAAATTCAATTAAATATAAAATGCTTGAAAGTCTTGCGGTTTCTTGGTTTCCAATTAAAAAGGGTAGGTTTGCCATAATTTGATAATAGAGTAACGCCGCTCTAATATAAACCGATAAATCATCTCGATACATAAAAAGTTCCATCTCATCCATATTGTCTTGCATACAATCAAAGGGAGGCGTTATATAACTGGCTTCATCAATACTCTCACCAACAAACGAAATCACCTTTCGAAACTCACCTGGATAAAAGCGAATGTTTTTATGAAATAAAGCGTGATGTAGGTCTTTTAAAAAGCGGTTAGAATACCCCAGTTTATTAATATGTTCAACGGCATAGGTATAAATTTCTTGGGTTTCAATAAGTTCTTGTTTAAATAAGTTAAATGGGTTTTCTGCATAAATATCTGCAAAAGTTTGCATTGTACCTTGAAGGTGATAATTATAAAGCATTTCTTGGTCTTTTATTAAGTCTAGGAAAAACTTATTAAGTGGACTATCCAAGGGAAAAAGACCCTCAATCTCATCGATGAGTTTGTTGATCTCTACACTTGGTTTACTTGTTATGTATAATTCATTTAATGTATACGGGAAAAAAGCATTCACTTCTTTCGAGCCGTAAAGGACTTTCTTATATTGGCCTACCATCTTTATCACCTATACATATTATACAAAATAAATACCGATATGACAATGGTTATTCTCATGTTATAGCGGTATCTATTTTAAAATGCTTGATTTATTCTATAAAAAAACCCAGAAAGTGAGTAAGAACGAAAAGTGTTAGTGTGGTAACGTAGGCTTTGTTTCGTGAGTCTCTATGAAAAGAGCATTCGAACCCCACAAAGCTTTCATTTCCGTTTCTTAAGAAGTTGGGTTCTACCGGACTTTCTAGGCACTTATAGTATAACATGGAATAAATGCTTTTTCAACCGATATATGTAAGCGTTTTACTATATAGTTTATAAAAAACGCTCAAAGGCCTTAACTAAGGCTTAATTTGAGCGTAAACAGGTGTGTTATTTTCACATATTTTAATTAAAGTTTTGTAACCTTTTCTTTTAATAATCTCTCAACGTCTTCACGGATTTCTGAATCTAGTGCGTAGTCAATCTGAGCTTCTAAAAAACCAATTTTAGAGCCGATATCATAACGTTTTGCTTGAATATCATACGCAAAAACCGATTCCGTTTTCATCAGTTTTAAGATGGCATCGGTCAGTTGAATTTCACCACCATGACCCTTTTCTTGGGTTTCAAGTAACGTAAATATGTGTGGTGTTAAAATATAGCGACCACTACTAGCACTTAAACAGGGGGCG
>CAYLVT010000019.1:10748-15546 GCA_964387195.1 uncultured Acholeplasmataceae bacterium | reverse complement strand
TAGACCTTTTGTTGATAATTGGTTGCGCTTAGTTTAAGATCAAAATCAATGGTTCTATCCACTTGATTGAAATAATCTGTTAACCAACTTTTAACACGCATGGATAGTGTTGTAGTCATACGTTTATAATGGATGTTTGGTGTTTCGAATCCTAAACTAAGGAGTTTTTCATCTTCTTCTACAATATATAAAAGTCCAATGGGTGATTTAAATGCATCATAAGTCATTAAGTGTAACCTCTAGGATAACTGGGTTGTGATCACTGTATAAAAAGTCATGATTAATCGTGTTTATCGTTGTAACGGTAATGTTGTTTGAAACGATAAACCCATCAATAATGTAATAAGGAAACTCACCACCAGTATAAGGCGCGTGTAAACTACGACAGGTTGGGGTTAGTGGATCTATGGCAAAGCTAAAGTTTTCACTGAGTGTATCTTTGTCCATAATCATCGCTTCCCATGTACCTTCATGATGAGGAAATGTATCCCTAGTTTCATAGAAGACTTGATTAAAATCGCCACCCACAATCACATAGTTTCCTTTTTGATATTCGGCTTCAATAAAATCCTTTAAATAAGCCATTTCCTTTAACCTCATTGAACCATCATCATAAGCGGATAAGTGGATGTTTATCACAACCAACTTTTTACTTGAACCTTGAATTTCAATATAATTTGGCTGGATTGCACGTTTTAAATTAACCGTTCTTACTGGCCAAGAAAACGCACCAGGTAGTTGATGTCTAAATGATTCATTGATCCGGTATTTTGATAAAGTTTGCAGTCCACTGTTTACCTTACCAATATAATCACTCGTTGAAAAAGGAAACGGTACAAACTTTGCTTTATAGTTATAACTAAAGACATGATCATAATTTGGAAATAACGCATCATTTAAACCGACTTCATTAAGTTCATAACTTCTTCTTGAGTTAAAGTCTACTTCTTGAAGAAGGTAAATATCTGCCTCATGTTCGGTGAGTAAGTTTTGAATGCCTTCAAAATAACCTTCAACCACTTCTTTTGAATCCGCTCTACCCTTTTTACCACCATCCATCACAAAGTCTTCATCACGACCTAAACCACCATAACCTATATTAAAACTCATAAGCTTTAAAGGTTGGTTATCATAAATTAATTGACTTCGGTAATAGACTGGTTCTTTCATGATTTTAGGCGGGTTATATTCAACAACGGTAAAATAACCTAATATCCCCGCAACCAAAATGAGTAAAATACCTATGAAAATCCCAAGTATTGTTAATATTTTTAGTAAAACCTTCATGTTAACACCATTTTCCTACTCTAATTTTATCATACATTTAAAGTTTCTTTTAATATTCTTTGAAATAAATTATTTTATGATATAATGAGAATACTTTAAAAAAAGGAGGTAAGTCTATGAGCATAAAAAACGGAAACCGAATGAATGATCCTGAAAAGTATGCACTGTCGATAAAAATGTTAAAAGATCGAGGCGTAGAAATTATGGATATTGCGTTAATCACCTATGATTTACAAAAACCCTACGTGCCTAATTTGACAATGGATATTTGTGTTGAACACGTAAATAAAGTCATTTTAAAACGTGAAGTACAACACGCCATCTTAGTAGGTATTGACTTAGATATGTTAGCGGAAAAGAAACTACTAAGCGAACCACTTCAATCCATCGTTGAAAGTGATTTAGGTTTGTTTGGCGTCGATGAAATTATCGCATTAGCTATTGTGAATGTGTATGGTTCTATTGGTTTAACGAACTTTGGTTACGTTGATAAATTAAAACCAGGCATCATTGGTCATTTAGATAATGAAGGTAAAAAAGATGGTCGCGTCAATACATTTTTAGATGACATTGTTGGCGCTATAGCCGCAAGTGCTGCATCAAGTATTGCCCACAATTATTTAAAATAAGAGGACTTCTAACAAACAATCGTTAGGGTCCTTTTATTTTTCTCTTTCATATGATTATAGTTTTTCATGCTCATTATTAGATACTTTGTTTTAAATAGAATAATTAGCGAAGCCCAATGAAAAAAAACAGAAATCCATAGCTTTGAATTTCTGTTTTATTGTTTTATTTTTTAGGTTTTAAAGGATAAATTCCAGAAACTGGCATTGTAAACATAAACCCAATCACTTTTTCACTTGAGTTTGTGAGTGCTTTTTGAATTTGTTCAACGACTTCTGGCACCTTTTCTGCTTCTGGGATTACGGTAAATATGGTTTTAGAACCACTGACTTTTTTAGGTAGTGTTCTTTCAAAAGGACCACCTAATAAGAAACTTAAACCTTCATATTCTAACACCGCTTTTGCCATCCCTTCACTATCTAAGATGGTGGCACCTCTTACTTCTAGTTTGATAAATATTTCTAATATTTCTTGTAGATGGGTTAAATCATTTAATACGATAAATAATATTTGCATACTTATTCTCCTTCTTCAATGCCTTCGATACTCGACAGCAACTCTAACTTATCAAGACCATTAATTTCGCCTGCTCTACTAATGGCAAATTTAGCGAATATTGGACCACTTGTTTCAAATACCAATATACTTAACATAATAATGGTTGAGATGAGTGGGTGGAATGAAGGCATTTGAGCAAATACCATCACCAATAATCCTAATGATACACCACCTTGTGGTAGTAAAGCAAACCCTAAGTACTTTTGAACCGTTGGTTCTGCGTTTGCAATTTTTGCACCTGTTCTTGCACCAAAGTATTTACCAAACCCTCTTGCAAGAATATAGGCAATACTTAATATTCCAACAAGTGCACTTGTACCTAAGATACCTAAATCCAGGGATGCCCCAGCTAATGTAAAGAATAACACATAAAACGGAGTAGTAAAATCATTCACACTAGAGAAGGTGTTTTTAGGTTTTTTAACAAAGTTTGCCACCATGGTGCCTAGCGTAATTGCAGCAAGCAATGTCGATAGGGCAATCCCATGTTCTTTTAAAGCTTGATTGATTAAAACGATAATACCAATGGTTAGTAAAATGGTTGCAATCGATACAATCTGTAAATCGTCCCTCGACTTATTCATATAACCCGCGAGTTTGGCTAAAATAAGCCCAAGCACAATTCCAATTAATATCGAACCAAAGACTTCAATAAATGGTTTTAATATCATCAGTGCGATATGGGTATCCACACTGGATGTAAGCATTTGTGCAATTGATATGGCAAACCCAAACGCTACAATACCATAAATATCATCAAGTGCCGTCACAGGCATCAATGTTTTTGTAACCGGTCCATAAGCTCTATATTGCCTCATCACCATCAGTGTCGCTGCTGGTGCTGTGGCTGCACTCATAGAACCAAGTATTAATCCAAACGCAATATTACCTTTACTAAAAGGATTATAACCAATCATAATGGGTTCTGGTTTTGGTATAAAGAACAAGATTAAAAATACCCCACCTATCGCAAATAATACCTCAAAGATGGTAATAGTGTTCACCTTTTTACCCAATCTTCGCATCTGGGTAAGGTTAAACTCACTCCCAATTGAAAAGGCTATAAATGCCAGTGCCAACTCACTAATAAACTTTAAAGCTGTTTGATCTTCAGCCGTGATAAAGCCACCATAATTACTAAAGATTAAACCAAGTGATGGCCCTAGTATTAAGCCAAGTACTAAGTAGCCTGATACATCGGGTAGTTTTAATTTTCTTGCGATTCTTCCCCCGATATAGCCTACAATTAATACAACAGCAACTTTATAAATTAATTCCATGCACATCCCCCTTATCTATAAAAAAATGCATAACTATTGTATGCTTAATAACTCCTATGAGGTTAGCTGACGGGTTAAGAGTATTAAGTACCCTTTCAAAAGATTCACCCCAATTAATGGTTCCCCCACTCATAATACATAGATTCGGAGATTCTATAATCAATATATCATAATTAAAATTTTATATCAACTTAATAAAACGGCTATTTTATAGGATTTCATACCTTTTAGTGTTTTTTTGTGCTATTTGTAAAAAAGCATGACTTCTTCAAAAAATTTTAGTGATATTTTTTACAATCAAGATAAGTCATTGCAATATTTTTAGATTCATAAGATAATAGAAAATAGAGGTGAAGAAATTGAAAATATTATTTATAGGAACAGGGGTTATGGGAAAACCCATGGCACTTCATTTGGCAAATCATCAACTTGATGTCACGGTCTATAATAGAACGTATGAAAAAGCATTGCTATTAAAACCGCACTGTAAAGTAAGTGATAACCTAATTGAAGCAGTTAAAGATAAGGATTTAATTTTTAGTATCGTGGGCTATCCTGATGATGTTAAAAACGTCTATGAAACGATTATTCCGCACGCTAAAAAAGGCGCTATTTTAGTGGATATGACCACCAGTTCTCCTACACTTGCTATAGAATTATACAACCTAGCTAAAGCACATAACCTCTATATGTTAGATGCGCCTGTCACTGGTGGTGATACAGGCGCTATAAATGCGAGTTTATCAATCATGGTCGGTGGGGATGAAGCCATTTATTTAAGGGTACTACCGTATTTAAAAATGATGGGAAAAACCATTACCTATATGGGAAAACCTGGTAATGGTCAGTATATGAAACTTGCGAATCAAATTGTCATTGCGGGTAATTTATTAGGGATTGCAGAGGGGTTGGCCTTTGCACAATCTCATAACCTTGACTTAAGTAAAGTACTGAATGTAGTTACAGGAGGGAGTGCCAACTCATGGCAAGCTTCTAACAATGGTAAAAAAATGATCGAAAAAGATTACCAACCTGGTTTTTATGTC
>CAYLVT010000019.1:0-10738 GCA_964387195.1 uncultured Acholeplasmataceae bacterium | reverse complement strand
TGAGCCTAAACCTTATTTCTGTAAATCGCAGGTACCTGGTTTTTATGTCAAACATTTCTTAAAAGATTTGCGGTTAGCCATTGACAATAGTAACTTGGAGCTTGAAGTGTTACATGCCGCAGAGAAAACATATAATCTATTATCTGAACTTCACAGTGATGATGGTACCCAAGTTGTCATCGAACATTACATAAAAAAAGCCCTTTAGTGGGCTTTTATTTTATCATAAGCAATACTTGAAAATATTAAGCTTGCCAACCCATAACTCCAGTTACTTTTTGTAGGTAGGGTTTTATAATGCCAAGTTGTAAAGAGGTGTAGTGGGATGGTTGGATGACTTATTTTAGTAAGTTTATCGTCTTTAATGTATTCATTAATGATACGTTTAAACCCCTCTTTAGAGTCATATAGTTTATTAACTAAACCCAGTTGATACGCATGCATAATTCCACCATTAATGAGTAAGGATGCGCTTGTTTCAATGTATGATTTTTTATTTAAAACGGTTTGATAGGTTCCATTTTTTTGATACTTTGTCACACAATGGATTGCTTCTTGTAACATCTTTGTTAGTTCTTCTTTATGGTCTTGGTTATCCAATTTTTCAATAATCATCGGTAGTGCGGTTATAACCCAACCATTGCCACGTCCCCAATAAATACCTTCTTTAAAGCGTTTCTTGCTTTTAGGTCTATAGGTATGTACATAACAGCCTTGTTCTGATAAATATTCCCTAAATTTAACCAAGGTATTATAGGCAAGTTCTTTATCATAATAACTTAAAAATACACCATACATCATAATAGAGTCTACCCAAATGCTTTTAGGATAAAACCTACCTAAAAAGCTAGTCCCTAAATGATTAGGTAAGAAATCCACTATCGGTTTGGCTTCATTGAAATACGTTAAACACGCCTCATATAAGGTGTCGTATTTATCACTATTATATAATCTTTTATACGTATGGATAATTAAAATAGGGGCAAAGGTATCACTTGAATTGACTTTAGGTACATGCTTTAAATAGTAGTCTAAATAACTTTCAATAAAGCCTTTGTATTTGGTTTCTTGTTTGTATTCATCCAGTAGCAATAACGCATAACCAAACAACGCTTCTCCCCACATCCATTTCATTTTAGGATGGATAGAATGAATATGTTTATCAATGACTTGGATCGTTTTATTTAACATCTCTTATGAGTTCTCCTAAATTAAGTGTAAGTTCATGATTAAGGTATTTATATGTGTACGATGGGTGGTTTCTTTTTTGGGTAATAAACGGTGTTTCATAACGATCGTATACAAGTCTTAATTCAATGTTTTCTTTATACGCTTTATACCTTTTATGGTCGATTTTTAAATAACCAAATGTGGCATATCGCTTGGTTAGAGTGATTTCAAGCTTCTCTAGTGTGTCAATGAATGCTTCTAGGGTTGTATGATCTAAACTATCCACTTTAACGCCCCACAACGTATGTATGCCTTCTTGGCAAAACTCAGTGTCACTAAATTTTGTGAGTTTATGAAGCGTTTTAATACCTACTAAAGCTCTTCCTAATCTCGCAACAACGAAATGATCTTTAATAATCACTTCATCAAACTTGTTTGTGTTTAAATATAGATGCGTAAATTGGGCTCGTTCTTTTTCTAAATACCCTTTTCTTACCGATAAATCAAAGTAATATATGGCCTCTTTATAATCTTGGACCGCCAAAGGGTTGATGCCATTACCCACATAATAACTTGGTGAAAAATTTCTTGAATTATCTTCAAAAAAGGCCATCCCTGGATGGGTAATAAACACATGGGTATCTCCTAAAGATACACCCCCAGTATGGGCTTGATCACCAAACCATCTAGGCATATACATTTGTACGGTAGATAACATCACATCTTTATCTTTATAGGTATAGGTGTTTGCCCTTTGGATAGCGATGCCTTGGGTTGTTGGGTTTAGTATTTTTAAAATGGGTGTTAATAATTTGGTTTTGGTTAAATACCACTTATTAAAAGGCATGAGGTTTTTTGTAAAGGTGTTTTCACCCATATTCCATTTTTTAACCATTTCCATTGTTAAATAAATACTTTCAAAGTTTGTAAAAGCTTCCATACTCCAAAAATACAAGCCCGTTGTAAATAAGTCTTTTTTGTTTTTAAAAACCTTTTTAACATCTTTTAAGTTTAGTCCCATCGAATCTTTAATAATCATTGGTTCTTTTGCGTTGGCGATGGCTTTAATGAGCGGTGGTACTTGGTAGGTTTTATTGAGTAATAAATCGGTAGATAACTTAGAATAATCATAAGTTTTTACTGGTCCTATGTTAAACGCATACGCCATAATGTCTAAAATATCTTGTTGATTGGGGTCACACTTTTGCAGTTCATAACACCTACCGCTTGCGGCACTGAAAAAACCATTAAAGTTATGCATAGCCATATCTAGAAGTATCATATCTAAAAGTATGGTTGCTTTTTTAGAAATGGTTGCATCGGGTGATAAATCAATTAATAAACTCAAAGGGGCGACATCTTCTTCATAATACGTATTTGAATGAAACTCAACAAAGCCCCACTTAAAGCGTGTTTCAAACCAGTAATTAAGTTGTTTTAAAGCTCTTTCTTTATGCCATAACCCTAACTTGTTTGTGTTTGTAAAGATTTCATCTTGGTACAAATGACCGGCTAAATATTGAACCGCATTAAAAATGAGTTGATGATTTTCGCTCCAATAACACATCCCATCAATCCCTGGGTCTTCCATGGCATATTTAAAACCAAGTGTTGTTTGTTTCATCCTAGATAACGTTTCTTTAGAAATTAAATCACGATATCTATATAAACTTCGGACGATAGAAATCATTTTAAAGTCACTACAGTCATAACGCTTATCAATAAAGTCACATAGTGCAATAATCTCACTTTCATCACAGGGCTTCCCTTCATCTAGAAGTTTAATCGAAGGAAATGTTTTATGATTCATTTTAATACTCATGGGGATATCTTCTAACATTAGCCTAACTCCTTTATATACGCTTGTTCTCTTAAAAGTTCTTCATCTGTTAAGGGTTGGTTTGAAAGTCTTTTTTCATTTAAATATTTAATATCCTTACTCTTTTCTGGGTTGATTTTAAAACTTCTTGCGACAAAATAACCAAACATCACCAGCACACCCAGTGCAAGTATAATAATCATTCTGATTCCCCATATCGCTGTAATGGGTTGATCGGGTTTAGTAATACTTTCTGTAGGGGTAATAAAGCCTGATAGTTGTAAAACCCAACCTATGACAAACACTGATAAGGCACTGGATGCGGTACGTATCAATGTCATAACACCACTGGCAACACCGGTGTTTCTTTCTTTTTCTTTAAGTTCAATAATATCAACGGCATCTGGAAAGATAATCCAGCTCATTAATTGAGCCCCCGCAAAACCAACCGCGGTTAAAAACACAAGAGGGTATAACCCATAGATAGGAAAACGCTCTGGATAAAGAGCGATACAAACACTCATAAGTGCGGTAAGCGGTAAACCAAAGTAATATATTTTTGCTTTAGATACCGTTTTAACCAGCCGATATAGGAAAGGATACATCAATAACTGTGTGCCCAAAAATATACCTAAAAATACGGTAGAAGAAATATTTACAACATACAAACCATAAAATAAGATCACCGCACTTGTCATATCAAGAGCAAGCGCTTGTGCGATGTACATAAAGACGAGTTTTCTAAACCCTTTTACTTTAAGAGGTGAGAAAAACTTGCGCCAACTAAATTTCGTCATATCTTCATAAGGCGTTCGCTCTTTTGTAAATAATCCTACTAAAATATTAGGAATCGCAAACACACCTCCAAAAACAATCACAATAATTAAATAAAAACTAAAATAACTCATACTGCCATTACTGACTTGTTCGAATAACATCGTTGGTATGAGTGTACAGATTGCGGTTGAAGTAAGTGAAAAGATAAGTCTGGTTAAGTTTACTTTATTACGTTCATGAAAATCATTGGTTATTTCTGTGGATAAGGCACTATAAGGTACGGCTATAATGGTATTGATCGTATGATAGAATAAAAAGGTTACTAACATATAGGTTCCTTTTTGCCATTCATGTGAAAGCCCATTAGGTAGCCATAGTAAGGCTATTGCAGGAATGAGTAAAATTCCCCCAATTAAAATATAGGGTCTTCTTCTACCGATTTTACTTTTTGTTCGATCGCTAATCATCCCCATTAAAGGATCATTAATCGCATCCCATCCCTTACTAAGCATCATCAAGGTCCCAGCCAAACCTGGGGATAGGTTAATAATTTGGATTAAAAAGACTAAATAAATAACACTAATAATCGTTTGTCCGCCACCACCATAAACATCCGCAGCCGCAAAGATAAATCTCTCTTTTAATGTAATTTCATTTTTGTGCATCATAAACTGTCCTCGCTTTAGTGTATCATATCATAAAAGATTAAAGAGTTTAACTTAATGTGAGAATTAACAAAAAAAGGCAACTAAGGCCTTTTTTAATCATTCACCACATTGATAAGTGGTTTATTATTTAAAATATTTTCTATGTTTTGTTTAATGAGTTTATGTAGTCTATCACTGTTTTTAGTTGATGATTGTGAATTATGAGGGGTAATGATGAGGTTTTCCACACTATATAAAGGACCTACTAGGGGTTCTTCTTGAAACACGTCTAAATAAGCACCACGGATTTTTCCCATCCTTAACGCTTCTATTAACGCTTCTTCGTCGTTGGTTTGCCCTCTACCTACATTCACATAAAATAAGTCTTTCTTACAAAGCGATAATAATTCCTTCGTTACTAAGTTTTTTGTATGATCGTTTAGAGGTAGTGTGTTGATAATGTAATCGGATTGTTTAAACATTTTCTTTAAACCTTCATAATCGGTATAAACTTTATCAAATGGTCCTAATACATGACTTTTTCTATACACACTCGATGTCACATTAAAACCCTTAAAAACGTCTAAAGTCGCTTCCGCAATAGAACCGCCACCTAGAAAACCAATATGTGATCCACTCAGTTCAATTAAATCATCATGACGGATCCACTTTGACTTTACTTGTTGTTGGTAGTAAAGAATATGTTTTCTGTTAAAAGCTAATATGTTTGATAAAATACTTTCTGCGATAGGGATTGAAAAAACACCCTTGGCGTTTGTGAGTGTGATTTGTTTTTCTTTAACATAATCCATATCTACTGCCGCAAAGCCTGCGGTCGTTAAAAGAATGTATTTTAAATTGGGTAGTTTTTTTAAATGTTTGCCTGCGGTTGACTCAAAACCCACTAAAACCTCTACATCTTCATCTAAGTTATTAGTGAATGTGTAGTTTTCTGTACTTTTAAGGTTTAGTCTTTTTTGCATGGAGTCTGTAATAAAGATTTTCATGACTACTTAATTGGGTTTACTGTATTAACGGGTAGTGAAAAAATAAAGCCTGCGGTTTTATTTTTAGACCCTTTTAATAAATTATCAACCGTTTTAATCACAAACTCAGCTTGGTTTTTTTCAATCACTGAAAAAATGGTCTTTGATTCATGGGTATCTTCTGGAACCGCTCGATCAATAGGCCCTTTCATTAAATAGTTTAGTGTACTTGATTCCCTTAAAGCTTTACCCATCCCATAAGAATCTAAGATGGTTGCCCCTTTAACACCAAGTTTGACAAAAACTTCTAAAATATCATCCATATAAGATAAATCATTTAATACAATAAAAACAACTAACATATTAACCCGCTTTCTTTAAGTGATACGTTTTTATTATTTCAAAACCTGTTTCTTTAATCCAAGATATTTCACATTTATCAATCTTTAACCGTAATGATTTAAACGCATTTATAACTTCATTTATCGGATGTTCGCTTGATGTGAGTGTAATATGAGGAATAAAGTTTTCTGAGGTTGTATATTCGTTAAGTAAATTTGTAAATTTTTTGTGGAATAACGCATAATAATCCTTTAATTTATTGGTATAACTCGTCTTTAAAACAACATATTTATTTAAAGTCATTACGCTTTCGCACACCACTTCAAAGGCTTCAACCTCTTTAATAAAGGCATCGGTGTGTTCTATCAGTAATTGCTCATCAATGGATAAATAATGCGCAAAGGTAATATGCGGGTGATTATCAGTTGATTGATTGAAATAGTGTTTTCTTATGTTGAGTATTTTTTGATAACTCTCATCATCAAATACCCACATCACAACGAGTTCTTTCATATGTTTAATAATATTCAAATGTGTAGTTCGCAAAATACATGCGTTCAATGAGTGATCGTTTATGGGTAAGTTCGTGCCTATCAAAATAAAAGTTATCAACCGTAGTCCATAAAAATACCCAGCTTAATACCGATAATATTTCATATAATAAAAAGTTATCGACGTTCATATAGTGAAAGACTACATTTAACGCTAAAGATACAACACCAATAATAAAGGTAATGATAATCTTTTTATATAAGCGTCTTAGTGAGGTATTTAATTCATAAAGTCGTGCAACAAGCTGTGTTTCTATTTTGTTTCTTACAAGCGTTTCGTTTGTTGGTAGAGCGTTTTTAATAATGATTTCAATATCTTCTTTAAAAGGGATGTATTTATTATCTTCTTCCATCCCTAAAATCGCATCACTAATGGTGTTTTTATTTAATACCTCATTGGCGTCAACTTCAATATAGGTTTCTTCCATATATTCTTTGTATTTTCTAACACGTTCATTTAATTGTTTTAACTTTTGTTTGTATGCTTTTTTTTCCTGATTTGTCATAGCGACTCCTTCGATAGTTTAAGCGTGAATGCTTTTTCTTCGTTGGTTTTATTATATATTAAAAAAATTAAAAATTCATCTAGGTAGCCTTTATTCACCGTAAAAACATCGCCTAAAACCATCTCTTTATGGAAAAATAACTCCATCGTATTATAGCGGTTTACTTCTTTTAAATCTTCTTCTGTTAATGCGTTATAAATAAACTCCACATAATAAAGATGATTGGTATGTCCTAAAGCATCAATGTATTCTTCAATCACGACACCTTCACTCATGTTTTCATAATCTAGGTCTTGTCTAAAGTTAGCCTGAAGATTGACAAGATGATTAGGTATTGGATTTAGTTCTTTAAAGGGCAATTGCTTTAAGCGATAAATCGAGCGATCTATTACGTTTAATAAAATCGAATAACTCGCTCCAGCAACAACAACCTCATCGTGATAAGTTAGTTCATATTCTCTTCGGTAATAAGGCCCTTTTCTACCTGAATACCAGGTCCTTCCTACTAAGGATGTTGGATCTTTAATACGGCTTTTAAGATGCAATTTCATCACCACAATCGCCCAAGCATATTTTTCTTGTAAGATGACATTGACACCTTGGTCGGTATCTTTTAAGTGTTCATAACTTAACATTGAAGCTAATTTTGGATAATGGTAGAGTTTTAAACCAAAGGTATCAAACTCTTCTTTAATTGTGTTTATAATGTATGTTTTATTTTCATTCATAATCTTACCTTTATTTTAAAAACGCTATCGTTTCAAGTAGTGTTTCATCAAATGGTGTTAAGGTTATTTGCAGTTTTTCCTTCATTTTCGTATTGTCAAAATCAATCGGTCGACTCACCACATCAATCATCGTTGGTGTAAAGTTTCTTAAAATAACCGTACTCGCCTTAGCAAGCCATTTTGGTACACATATTAAAAACTTCCTTTTTTGTGTGAGTTTACCGATATGTTTAAATAAATCGCCTATTTTATAAGGATAGCCTGAAATAATAAAGTCATCATTTATGTTTGAATCTGCAGCGACTTTAATCGCTTTACAAACATCTTTAACATCGATGAAATTATAACCACCACGAATATAAAATAAAAACCGATGATTTAAAACACGTTTGATTTGTTCCCCTGTTTTTGAGGGTTTATAATCGTGTGCACCAACCACAGCGGTAGGGTATAGCACTACCGCGTTTAAGCCCTCTTTCATCTTGTTTAGGACATAGTTTGTGGCAATGGCTTTTGTTTTAGCATAAATCGATTTTTGGTCTTCACAAACCCTATATTCACCGTTTTTCTTCACTAAGACATCGCTACTAGAAACATATACCAAACGACACTTCTTTTTAAGTGCGATATCAACTATGTATGTCGTCATGCTGACATTAACATCATAACTACTTTGATAATCCTTGTTTTTTAAATCAATTAACCCAGCTAGATGAATGATTGTATCTGAAGGATTGATATGTTGATCTAAAAAATCTTTATCTAGTAAATTGCCATAAGCTTTCTTACAAGAAAACAAATCCGTTATTGGGTCTTTTTTCCTTAATAATATCTTTGTATTCCCATTTAATAGCCGAACTAAATTGTTACCTATATGCCCACTCGCACCCGTTACAATGTACATAATAGTTTACTAATTTTTGCCCCTAAAACTGCGTTATTATAAACGAGTGCTAGATTGGCATTTAGTGATTCTCCTTTAGTTAATTCCTTTAAAGCGTTTAATAAATAAGGGGTAAGTTCTTTACCTTTAATGTGTTTTCGTTTGGCATCTTGTAAGGCTTTTTCAATATAGGTATCCATTCTTTCTTTTTTAATCTCGCTTTCTCGTGGGATTGGATTAACAACAAGTATCCCACCTTCAATGGAAAGTTTTTCTTTTGTTTTAATAAATTCTGCAATTTTTTTCGGTGTATCTATGCTTAAATTAAGATTAATACCAGATTCTCTAGAGTAAAAGGCGGGTAGTTCACGTGTTTTATAACCAATCACGCTCACCCCTTTTGTTTCTAAGTATTCCATGGTTTTTTCCAAATCTAAAATGGCTTTGGGTCCTGCACAAACAACACAAATATCGGTTTTAGATAATTCTTCTAAATCCGCGCTCACATCTAATAGATTGGCGTAATCATGATGCACCCCACCAATCCCACCTGTAACAAAGACTTTTATGCCTGCCATTTTGCAAATCATCATTGTTGCGGCTACGGTAGTGGATGCGGTTTTTTTCATTGAAACCATATACGCTAAATCACTTCGTGATGCTTTTAAGGCTTCCGCATTTGATAATTTTGTAAGTTCATAAGGCTCTAAGCCAACATGAATCACACCATCGATGATCGCTATGGTAGCTGGGGTAGCCCCCTCTTTTTTAATGATATCTTCTACCTCATTTGCCATTAAAAGATTCGTTGGACTGGGTAAACCATGGGTAATAATGGTTGATTCTAATGCCACAATCGGTTTGTTTTCTTTTAAAGCCTTTAAGACTTCCTTAGAATATTTAATCATAGTATTCATCTACCTCTTTTAATAGTTTTTCCTCGCTTAAATCGCGTCTTACAGAGTCTATGGTCATTGTTGTATAGTAGCTATTTGTATTTCCAATCACACAAGCGTATTCAATGGTATATCCTTTAATATCGCCATAAATAACGCCGCTACTAAACGCATCACCTAACCCCGTTGAATCAAGGATTTGTTTATTTTCTTTTACTTGTATTTGATAGGTATTATAATATAGGTTATTTTTTCCATCGGTAATAATGGAGTGTTTAACGCCTTTTTGTTTTAAGGTTTTATTCAGTGAAAGTCCATCACTTTCACTTTTTAAATAGGCTTTTATTTCATCCATGTTATGAATCGATAAATAAAGCCCCGCTAGCGAATCGGGTAGATTTTTCATCTTAGGAACTGAAACACCAATTAAGATTGTTTTAATGTGATGTTTAGAGCCAAGTTCGATTAAATAAGAAATGCTTTCTTTTGATAAATTTGAATCAAAAATAAGCATGTCTGCCTTAATGAGTTTATCTTCTATTTTCTTTAAATAATCTAAACTAAAAGATAAATCAATGCTTGATGCGCCAATTAGAAGTTCTTGTTGATAGCTCAGTGCTACATACGTTCCGGTTGGTTTATCGGTCTTTTCAACTAAAGAAACATCCATGTATTGCTTAGAATAATTAATAATATCTTTACCTAAATAATCATCGCCAATAAAAGAAACCAAGTAAACATCTTGGTTTAATTTGCCTAGATTTTCTAAGACATTTCTAATGACACCACCATAAGTTTGTGTAAGTGTGGCTTCATTGGATGAATGTAGTTTGTTTGAATGGAGCGTGTATTTAAAATCTATATTAACGCCACCTATACCTATAATCATAATAACACCTATATCTTATTGTAATAGATTACCGTCGTTAAAGATAGTATTTATAGGCTTATTCATAAACAATATGTCGTTTTCTATCTACTTTTTCTTTAACGGCATAAAGGACAAATCCAAGCAATAAAATAATGCCTAAAATAATTAAAACCCAATAAAAGACTCCCAGTTTTAACCCATAAATAAAGCTAATAACTTTTTCATTACTACATTCCTTTCCTTATTTAAAGTTTCATATAGTTACATATTAACCGCTTCATAAACAAAAGTAAACGACTCACGGGAAATTTCTACAGTATTAATTGTATTTATTATTACTAATTTTACTGGCAGCACTTCCGATCAAATAACTCAGTAACCCAAAAAACAAGGCTAAACCAATGATAATGATGAGGTGATAAGGAAACTCCAAACTATTAATCAAGGGGAACTGCGGATCAGGAAATCTTGTCCAAAAGTAATTGCTGTAGGAAGAGGGATAAAATTTATATTTATATAAATTAAGCAGATGAATTCCTAGAGCTGATATCAAAAAACTTAT
>CAYLVT010000018.1:0-15799 GCA_964387195.1 uncultured Acholeplasmataceae bacterium | reverse complement strand
ATTAAAAAAGACAACGTATTAATTCTTGATAATGGCGAAGTTGCGGCATTATCCGAAAATAGTATTCGTAAAGCAGGCCAGGTACATAGTGGCGATGTTTACATCGATGGTTATGGCATTGGTTCTACGGGTTCTAAGTTGATTAAAGAACGTAAAAGTTTATCTGAAGATGGGTTATTATCGGTGGTGTTATCAGTCGGTAAAGAAAAAGAACTGCTCTACCAACCAACGATTGTTTCTAGAGGGTTTATCTTTATGAAAACGAGTGAAGATTTAATCTTACAAATTCAAAAGATGGCCAGACTTTCATACATTCAAGCGGTCAATAAAAAATACCCTGAAGATAAAATAAAAACCCAGATAGAAAATGATCTATCTGAGTATATTTTTAGTCTCACGCAAAGAAAACCGCTTATACTTCCTGTGATAATGGGGTTATAAAGACCGAAAGTATTTAAACACTTCCATCATGATAAACGCATCTTTATAGGCATCATGGGATTGTTCTAATGCGTTTTGATAGTAGGTTTCATAGGCTTTAAATAAGCCTAAATCCGATTGTAGGTTAAAGTAGTTTTTATGAATTTTTAATAAATCAATAAATTGACGAGGCGCCGTTAGGGCGTCTTTTTTATTTAAGACATATGAATCATTTAACACTAAGATATCATTTTTTCCCCAGACGACAAACTTTGGTTTGTATTTGGAAATGATTTGTTTTAAATCATTGTAAAAATAATTATAATCTTTCGCTTTATGAAACACATTTCGCTCAATATTTAAAAACTTTAGTGTTCGTTTTGAAACCAATCTGCCATGAGCGGGTTTAATGTAGTAGTTATTCTTTTTAATAACGTTTAACTGTTTATCGGTTAAGATATAACCAACTTGAATAATTTCTGATTGAAACGTGCCTGAATGATAATAACTGGGCATTGACATTTCAATATCGATAAATAAGTAATGTTTAAACCGCCACATCACTTTAATCATATCTTTTTTTAAATCCTCAATATCAAAAAGCGTCACTAACCCACGGTTAGAGCGGGTTTGAATTTTGTTAAAGTGACTAACGCGGATACATTTTTGTTTATCAATGGTTTTTGTTTGATCCAATGCGTCAAAGTCTACTAAAACTCCCGGATAAAGTAAGTTTCTATATTTTCGCGCATCGGTTTTTGTTAAGTAAAAACACATCATTTTATTGCCAATTTGGCAGGTAA
Organism: uncultured Acholeplasmataceae bacterium; assembly: GCA_964387195.1. Classification (GTDB taxonomy): domain Bacteria; phylum Bacillota_I; class Bacilli_A; order Acholeplasmatales; family UBA5453; genus DUQU01. Next base: position 14,576 of record CAYLVT010000018.1, on the reverse strand, counting down.
AACAATTTTGTTTTTCATCGTATTGATAAATCGTTGTTTTCATAATTTTTCCTTTAAGGTATTAATAATTTCTAATCTTAATGATTCACTTATATTGATTGCTTTATACTCCTCAACCGTACCATGCATCATCTTTTCAAGTGAGGAAAACTGTTTAAATAGTTTTCGCTTTCTTACTTCGCCAACGCCTTTTACCTCATCTAGAATACTTTTAGTTAAGTCCTTACTACGTTTATTTCTATGATACGTTATCGCAAAGCGGTGTGTTTCTTCAATCATGTTTGATAATAAACTAAATAACGTACTTCTTCTATCTAATGGATAAGAAGAATCATTATAGACAATGGCGTGAACGGTATGAAACCTGTCTTTTTTTAAGCCCATTAAGGGGATATCTAGATTTAAACTTTTTAAGACTTCTTTAGAGGCATTGACTTGGTTTTCTCCACCATCAACGATGATGATATCAGGTAGTTCACTTTTTTCCACTAACGCACGCTGATATCTTCGGTAGATTACTTCTTTAAAAGCCCCTAAGTCATCGGCTTTATGGGTGTGTTTTAAGATGTATTTTCGGTAGTCTTTTTTAGAGGGTTTAAAGTCTTTATAGACAACCATGACACTAATCATTTGACTACCGAAGGTGTGTGAGTTATCAAACAAATCAATTCTATTTACATTTTCAATCTTCAACAACTCATAAAACGCATCGATCGCTTCATGTTTTTTCTCTTGAATGGTTTTATTTAAAAGGCGTTCATGTTTAAGGTCATAGCTTGCGTTTTTATAGGCAATATCAATTAAGTGTTTTTTCTTCCCTTTTTTAGGAATGCTTGCTTTACTACCAAATAGACTCCTTAACTCATCAATATCAAACTTATCATCAAAACACAGTTCATCTGGTATTGGGGTTTTTTGGTAATAGTCATAGATGTATGAAATTACATTTTCAGTATTTAAATACACTGGAAAGATATCGCTTTTGGTATCGATAATTTTCCCTTGTCTCATTTTAAGTATTTGCAGGGAAATGTCTTCACTATCAGCTTCATATGAAATAAAATCACGGTCTTTAAAGTCATTAAAGCTAATGACTTGTTGTTGATTGGTGACATCAATAAACTCAAGTAATTGTTTGTATTCATTGGCTTGTTCAAACATTAACTGATCACTAAAGTAGTGCATTTGTTTTATTAAGTAGTCTTTAATATGTTTATCATCCCCTTTTAAAAAGGTGGTGATTTCTTTAATATAAGGACTATAATCAATGGGTTCTTTATGAATACAGGGCGCAAGGCATTGTTTTATATGATAATATAGGCAGGCTTGTTTAGGTAAGGTATCGCACTTTCTAAATGGGTATATTTTATTTAGTAGTCTTACCGTTTGTTTGGCCGCATAAGCATTTGGATAAGGGCCAAAATACGTGCCTAGTTTGGGATTTACTTCTCTTGAGATCATAATTCTTGGATGTGTTTCATCCGTTAGTAGGATATAAGGATAACTCTTATCATCGGTTAGTCTAATATTGTATTTGGGTAGGTGTTGTTTAATTAAGTTATGCTCAAGTAAGAAGGCTTCTCTTTCTGAATTGGTTTGAATATAGGAAAAATCAGCGATTTCGCTGATGAGCCTTGTTGTTTTTAAGTTATGAGCGCCAACAAAGTAGCTTCTAACTCTATTTTTAAGATTTTTAGCTTTACCAACATAAATGATTTTATCATGTTTATCAACCATGATATAAACACCAGGGCTGGTTGGTATAATGGATAATTTATCTTTTATACTATCACCCGCTTTTATTTTAACATAGAATAAAGGATTATACATACCCCTTAACAAGAAAAAAAGGTAGTTATAACTCTACCTTATCTTCAAATATACATTGAATTTTTCCTGCAAGTACTTCTTCTAAAGCCACACCTACAGGTTTTACGCATTTATACTCTTCTAAGCTTGTTCCTTCAAATTGAATGGTTTTCGCTCGTTTCGCTGCGATATAAGCTAACTTATATTTAGAATCAACGACTTCTAAGAGTTTGTCAATCGATGGGTATCTCATCCCAGCTTCATTTTTCTTCATTTTATCAATCTCCTAATAATTTCATATATTGATGAATCGAACGTTCTGTTTTAGCATGCTCAGCTCGAATAATTGCCATGATTCGGTCGGCTGCGTTATCGACATCATCGTTGACAACAATGTAGTCGTACTTGTGGGCAAGCAAAAACTCACGTTTGGCTTTATCGATTCGTTCTTTTATTTTTGTAGGGTCTTCTGTACCGCGTCCTTTTAAACGATCAAACAACGCTTGTTTTCCGGGGGGTACTAAAAAGATAAATACCGCCTCAGGCATAATACTTCTTACTTGAAGTGCACCTTCAACTTCAATTTCTAAGACCACTTCATGGCCTTCGTCAAGTTGCTGTTCAACTTTATCTTTAGGGGTTCCATAGTAATTACCAACAAACTCTGCATACTCTAGGAATTTGTTTTCTTTAATCCGTCTTTCAAACTCTTCTCGACTAACAAAGTAGTAATCCACACCATCAACTTCACCTTCTCTAGGTTTCCTTGTGGTCATACTTACAGAATAAACTAAATCATGGCCTTTTTTATTAAATAGTGCTTTTCTTACCGTGCTTTTTCCAACACCTGAAGGTCCCGATAAGACAATGAGTAACCCGGTTACGTTTAACTTCATATCTTCCCCCTACTATAAAGTTTCTATCATTATATCAAGTTAATGGCTATAAGTAAAGACAATTTAGGGATTAAGTGTATTAAAACGCTATCTTTTTTAAATGGGTTATTATTTTTAACTTATTGGCTCATTTTTATTTCATTATTTTTATGATATACTACCTAAAGAGGTGGCTTATGCCCTTAGATGGTTATTTTCTAGAAAAACTCAATCATGAAATAAATGAAGCGGTTTCTGGGCATTTTTTAAGGAAAATTAAAATGCCAAATGCACGGAGTTTTTTATTTGAATTTTACAAAAGTAAACCTGTGTATTTATTGATTGATCTAAGTTCAAATAGTCCTCATTTAAGGTTAGCAGATGATTTTGAAAACAATGAAGATAGTCCGTTTTTAAAATCAATGAGACGCCTTTTATTAAATGCCAAATTGACTAAGATTAGCCAAGTAAAAAAAGACCGTATTTTAAAGTTTTTATTCATTAGTAGTGACCCCTTTTTAGGTGAGATTAAAAGGGAATTAATCTTAGAAATCATGGGTAGAAACTCTAATTTAATACTTACAGAAAAAAATATCATTATCGACGCTTATTTAAAACGTTTTAGTGAAACAAACCGTTCCATCTTACCTAAACTTTCTTATGAGCCGTTTCCAACCAATAAAGGCATCTTTAACTATGAAGATATCCATACCTATACTTCCGCAAAAGACTTATTTAACCAGTGTATGGGCTTTAGTATGGAACTTGCTACTTTCGTTTATGAACAACAACTCGATATTGATAATGAACCCATAAAGCCAACACTTTATGAAAACGGGTTTCATGCGTTTGATTTTAACAGGGAAAATCAAAAACATTTTGAGAGCTTATCAGAGTTGTTAAGCGTTGTTTATAAACCTAAAGAGCCGGTGAGCCCACTTTATAAACAACTTGAAAAAGAATATAAAAAACGCATTGATAGAATCAAGCATTTTAAACAAGAACTTGAAACAAACCAAGACTTCGATCAGTATAAACAAATCGCTGATCAGATTTATTCTAGTGGCCTTGATTTAGGTGCGCATCATTCAGAATATCTAGGATATTCACTAGATCACCGTAAAACACTCAATGAAAACGCACAAAGGCTTTATAAAATCTATAAAAAGAAAAAAGATTCCCTAGAGCATTTATCTACTCAAATTTTAAAAAGCGAAGATGAACTCACCTATTATAAAGACTTATTAGACAACTTTGATAACCTTGATCTTTCAGAGTTAAAAGATGAGCTTAAACCACCTAAAAAAGCAAAACCAAAACAACACTATACCTTTGTTGGTGAAAATTTTAAAATTCATGTTGGTAAGTCAAGTCGGCAAAATGAATATTTAACCCACCATTTTTCCAAACCCGATGATCTTTGGTTTCATGTGAAAGATTATAGTGGTGCCCATGTCATCTTACAAGGTGATGTAAATGAAACATCGATTAGAAAAGCGGCCCAATTAGCCGCTATCCATAGTCCCCAAAAATTATCATCAAGTGTTGAAGTTATTTACACAAAAACACGTTTTGTAAAAAAGATTAAAGGTAGACCTGGGTTTTATGTCACCTTTAAACATGAAAAATCCATCTTTATTGATCCTTAACCAACCATCATATCAATCTCTGCATAGGTGACGATATTGATGGTTTCTTTTTTCTCTAACATTTGAATAAACGTTAAGATACCTATTCTACCAATAAACATCGTAATAATTAAAATAAACTTACTCAGACCAGATAATAAAGGCGTTACTCCTAAACTTAAACCAACCGTACCAAAGGCACTCATCACTTCAAAAAAGGCTTGGGTAAAGGTGAGGTTTTCAATGGTTAGGATTAAAAAGGTTGCGATAATCATTATTAAAAAGCCCATTGAAAAGACCGTATACGCTCTTCTAACGGCGTCATCTTTAATCGCTTTACCACCTAAGAAGACTTGTTTTCTTCTTCTACCAAAGGCGTATAAAGCACTCACAACTAACACAAATGTGGTTAAGCGAATACCCCCACCACTTGAGTTTGGGGCTGCACCAATAAACATTAAAACCGCCATAAACAACTTTGTACTTTCTCTCCAAGATATTAAATTGGCATTAGAAAAGCCTGCACTTCTTGCCGAGACACTCATAAACAGCACTTCAAAGACTTGATTTGTTGGTGTTAATAAATGAAGGGTATTGTTATATTCTAATAGTGTATAGATAAACATTGTAATTAATAATGTAGAAAAGTGCAGTGTTACAAATAACTTAGAGATAAAGGAAAACTTATACTTTTGACGTTTTAGTTTTGCTTTAATCCAAAGCGCAAGCTCTGCTAGTGGCCAAAAGCCAATACCACCCATAAAAATTAATAACATCACCATAACCTGCCCAAAATATAAGCCTTCTTGTTGGAAAACCATAAAGCTATTTTTTGTAGGGAACATTTCAAATCCTGCATTTCCAAAGCCGCTTGCGGCTAAGAAAAAACTATGGAATATACTCTCACCAATATGCATCGACCATGGTTGTCTAAGATAGAGATAAATACTCATAATGATTATAAAAACAAGCTGAATTGAAAAAATCATTATAATGGCATTACTAATCAGTTTAATAATCCCTTTAATCGTAAACTGGTTTTGCTCAAAAGCGATAATACTTCGCTCTTTATGACCAATTCTCTTACCAGTAAATACCCAGTAGGATGCGATTAATAAAACAATCCCCACCCCACCTACTTGAAGAATAATGATGGAAATAATGCCACCAAAGACGTTAAATGTATCATACAAACTCACTGGGGATAACCCTGTGGATGACATTTGTGAAACACTTATAAATAAGGCATCTAAAAACGATAAACTGACACCACTTTTATGATTAATCGGTAGCCAAAGTAAAAAACCACCGACTAAGGCAAATAAAAAATAGATTGTAAAAATCGTTCTTGCCGGTGTTTTAAAGAAAAAATTTTTAATGGCTTTAAAGAATTTAATACTATCCCCTACTATCTTATAAAAAATTATAACACAAAAAGGGTTGTTAAAAAAGATAAATCTATTTCTATTACCCAATTGTAAACAAATGAAAATTTATCCCCTTAATGTTTGCTTATCGGCTTAAATTAGCGTATAATTATAACAAATATATACTATATAGAGGTGAAAAAATGTATAGAAAATCAAAAGAAACAAGAAAAATCGCTTGGGAAATTTTAAGAAAGCACTATTGGGGCGTATTTGCTTTTACGATCATTGCAATTTTAATTTCTGGAGCAAATATCGTTGGTTTAATTTTAGGGGGACCCATTTTAGTAGGTGCCGCTTATATGATGCTACGTACTCTTAGAGAGGATAATTCAAGTAATTTAGAATACCTATTTAAAGAGTTCGATGATTTTGGAAGAACACTAGGTGTTCATTTACTTTCCATGATTAAGATCTTCTTATGGAGCTTACTCTTTGTAATTCCAGGTATTGTAAGAAGTTATAGTTTAAGTCAAGTTTACTTTATCACAAAAGAAAACCCTGATTTATCCGTAACTGAAATCCAGCAACGCTCAACAGAAATGATGAGAGGCCATAAGTTTAGATTGTTTAAACTCCACTTTAGTTTTATTGGTTGGGTTATTTTATGTATCCTTACATTTGGGATTGGTTCTATCTTTTTACTCCCATACGTAAAAACAGCTGAAGGCGTGTTTTATGAAGAATTAATCAATCAAAACCCACAGTATAAAAAGAATCCAGATATGGAAATATTCGAATAAAGCAACTTATTTGAAAAATCGTTTCCTATCCTGTAAAATATAGGTAATGAGAGGAGATTAGATTATGTATAAATTACCAGAAATGAAATATCCATACAACGCATTGGAACCTGTAATAGATGCGAGAACAATGGAAATTCACCACACAAAACACCACAACGCTTACGTAAATGGACTCAATGCAGCGTTAGATAAACACCCAGAGTTAAAGTTAAGTTTAAATGAGATGTTATTTGATTTAAACCGGGTCCCAGAAGATATTAGAGGTGCCGTAAGAAATAATGGTGGCGGTCATTATAACCACACCCTATTTTGGGAAATTCTTACACCAGGTGGTGCAACACATCCACAGGGTAAATTATTAGACGCAATCAACAAAGCATTTGGCTCATTTGATTCATTTAAAGATGTATTTTCAACCGCTGCAAAAACAAGATTTGGTTCAGGTTGGGCTTGGTTATTAAAAACGGAAAATGGCTTAAAAGTCACTTCTACACCAAACCAAGATACCCCATTAAACGAAGGTACACCAATCTTAGGTCTTGACGTGTGGGAACATGCTTATTATTTAAATTATCAAAATAGACGTCCTGATTATGTTGAGTCCTTCTTTAAAGTGATTAACTGGGATGTTGTATTAGAAAAATTTAATGCGTAAACATTTATAAAAATACGGCTCGCTTGAGCCGTTTTTTTTATCTTAAGCATTATTTAGTATTGCTTCAAATGGTCCTTTATCGTAGTTTGGAATATAAAATACCCACTTATCTACCCTCACTTCATAATAAGACTTTAAGAAAATATGCCCATAAGCATTGGTGCGTATTTTATAAGGTTTATATTCGCTACTTAGTGGGGGATTTTCTTTATACCAACCGGTTGTTTGAATTTTCTTTAAGACTTCTTTAGTCGTGATATGATCTAGAGAAAGAGCGAGTAATTCTTTATAATTAAAGATGTATAAACTACGCTCTTTAATAAACATCAAAGTTTCTCTTGTTAAAAACTTTGTTAGGAAGGTAAGTTTAGGAAGCGGACCTTTACTTTCATATAAGACATCTATTCTTTTGCGCTAGAAGGGATATCCATCTCTATAAATAAATCATTAAAAAGCGCTCTTTCTTTTTCTAAGATCTCTGCTTTAACGTGATTGGTTAACACCTTTTTGTTGATGTGTTTCATGTATATAAAAAGCATTAAAGAAATCACTAAAAAGATAAGTGAAGTGATAAAGATTGGTAACACTACCGAGATAAGTCGTTCCCTTGAAATATCAGATAACGCATTGATAACAACAACAACAAACAAAAAAAGTCCAATAAGAAAGAAACCATAAAATAGGTTCTTTACCCATTTAGGTCCACTGGACTTTTTTCTAATCCGTTCAACTTCTAGTTGAAACGCTTCAATGCGCTTTATTGTTTCAGTTTCAAACTCTTTAACAATAAAGGTTGGTTTTATTTCTTTAATTTCTTTATCAATAACTTCAAAGTTAAAGAGTTGGTTCACTTAAGCTTCCTTCGTCTCTATGACAGCGTAATCGCCATCTTCTCTAATATAGATAACATTGACTTTTTTTGTTTCTTCATTTAAAAATACATAAAAATCATGACCAATCATTTCCATTTCAATCATGGCTTGATTTACACTCATCGGACTCAATTCTACTTCTTTATTACGAACAATCTCATGAGAAAGGACTTCTTTTGCGATATCTTCGGTATCTTCTAAAAACTCTTTAGAATATAAATCCTTAATCCCTTTCTTCGCTAAATGATCGGTAAGTTTATCTCTATGTTTTCTTACCTGTGCCATGAGTTTATCACTTGTTTTATCAATCGCTCTATACATATCCGCATCCGCAGATTCGCTTCTTAAGGTTATTCCTTTACCAGGAATGGTTACCTCAACTTTAGCGTGATCTTTATAGGTTTTTAAAACCACCCTTACACTTAAGACCCAGTTCGGGTTAAAAGCCGATATGACTTTCTTTAAGCGTTTTTTTACATAGTTTTCTACCGCTTCTGTTGGATTGTATCCATTTTTACCAATAATCTCATATCTCATAATTTTTTCCTCCTTTAGAGATAAATATGGTTTGTTAGTATGTAGATATCGTCATCTAAGTTATCTAAAGAAAATAAAATCTCACTATTAAGTCGATCAACCCAAATAAGTGGGTCTTTTCGTTTTTTTAAGTTTAATAACTGTTTAATAATGTATGCAATTTCACTATTAAAAGCGATTAAATCAAACGATGGTACTTCATCAAATAAACAAAAAATATAAAAACTGCCTCTTTCTTTGGGAATAACTTGATAAGTTAGATTGATTTGATATTTTTTCATACAACTTAAACAACGATCACTTCTTTTTGTTGTAAATAGTGTTTTAATGGTTCTTTTAATAAAGTATGTCTTACCGCATATCAAACAGCGCATATTATCACCTTATTATTTATACAAACCACCATTAAGACTTTCTTTTAAATAAAGGCACGTCAAAAGAGCGTGCCTGTATTTTTATTCTTTATATCGATCAATGATGCCTTGAATTAAATGTTGAGGCACTTCATCGTATCGGACAAATTCACGTTGGAATGAACCACTACCTTGCGTCATTGCTTTTAAGTCAATGGTATAAGATAATACTTCCGCTTCAGGTGCTTCAGCTTCAATGATTTGACCATCAACAGACTGATGCATACCAAGGACTCTTCCGCGGCGTTTATTCATATCCCCCATAACATCACCAACGTATTGTTCTTTAACGTGGATTTCCATTTTTAAGATTGGTTCTAATATGGTTGGGTTTGCGGTTTCACAGGCTTTTCTAAACGCAAGTGAAGCTGCGAGTTTAAATGATATTTCATTTGAGTCAACCGCATGATAAGAGCCATCGTATAATGTGGATTTAACATTAATCACCGGAAAACCCGCTAAAGGTCCGCGTTCAAAGGTTTCTTGAAGGCCTTTTTCAACCGCAGGGAAATAGTTTTTAGGAACCGCTCCGCCAAAGACTTCTTCTTCAAATACGAAGATTTCTTCACTGGGTTCAAAACGAATCCACACATGCCCATATTGGCCAGCTCCACCGGATTGTTTTCTATGTTTACCTTCAGCTTCAACCTTTTTCTTAATCGTTTCACGGTAAACCACTTTAGGTTCTTCTTGGGTCACATCCACTTTATAAAGTGTCTTCATACGATCTAGGATGTAGTTAATATGCGTCATACCTAGTCCACCAAGTAGTAATTGGTTAGTTTCTTTGTTTCTAATGATTTCAAACGAAGGGTCTTCCACCGCTAAACGCGATAATGCGTTTGATATTTTATCTTCATCTTGTCTACTCTTAGGCGTTACCGCAACGTAAATCGTTGGTTTTAACGCTTGAACTTCAGGGTAAACAATGGGGTTTCTAGGATCACTTATGGTAAATCTGGTTTCAATATCATCGAGTTTTGATACGGCACATATATCACCAGCGTTTACTTCTGAAAGGGGTACTTGTTTTTTACCAATCATTGTAAATAAAGCACCAATCTTTTCGGTTTTATTATTATTACCGATATAGATTTCTTGACCCGTTTTAAGTGTACCACTATTGACTTTAATTAAGTTGATTGCCCCAACGAATGGGTCAATCATGGTTTTAAATATATAACCACTAAAGGGTTCACTAGATAATGTTTTTCTTGTGACTTCTTGGTCTGTTTTAGGGTTAATGCCTTTTAATGGTTTTAATTCTTCTGGTTTTGGTAAAAACTCTAACAACATATCAAGTAGGGTTGCAATACCGATGTTTTTATGTGAACTACCTAAAATAACCGGTATTAAATCCCCATTTTTAACACCCAGTGCTAAACCAGAGTTAATCTCATCTTGAGTTATTTCTTCACCACCAAAGTATTTTTCAAGCATCTCTTCACTGGTTTCCGCAACCGCTTCTAAAATTTGTTCTCTTAACGCATCAATGCGGTCACGTTTGTCATCAAAGATTTCAACTTCTGTGGCTTTACCATCTTTATACGAATAAGCTTTCATCGTTACCGCGTTGACATAACCTTCAAAGTTTTCATCTTTACCGATTGGTAGTAAAAACGGTAATGCTTGTTTTCCAAATTTGGCTTGAATATCTTTTAACACTTCATCAAATTTTACGTTTTCTTTATCCATTTTATTAATAAAGACAACGGTAGGAATGTTTCGTTGGCGTAAGAGTTGCCATACTCTTTCCGCACCAACTTCAACACCCTTATTGGCATCAAGTACCAACACAGCCCCTTTTACCACCGCAAGGGATTGTTTTAACTCATTATCAAATTCTTCTGTACCAGGAACGTCTAAAAAGTTAAGTTTAAAGTTATTCCATTCTACAGGAATTAAAGATGTCGATAAACTACCTTGTTTGTTCTTTTCCTCATCCATAAAATCAGATACGGTGTTTTTCGCTTCAACACTACCTTTTTGTCCGAGTTCTCCGCTTACAAATAACATCGATTCAGTCAGTGTCGTTTTCCCAGATCCTAAATGACCTAGGACGGCAATGTTTCTAATTTGGTTTGTTTCATAAACCTTCATATAATATCCTCCTAAATTAAAAATAAAAAGTTTGTCTCTTTTCTTTACTAAATTATATCATAATTAATGCCCATAATCACTCTTTTTGTCAAAAATATGTGATATAATTGTAAAAAGGTGACTTTCATGAAAAAATTAGCAATAAAACTGATCAAATGGTATCAAAAACAAATAAGCCCTAATAAACCACCCCGGTGTAGACACACACCGACATGTAGTCATTATGCTCTGGGGTGTTATGAGCGATTTAACTTTTTTAAAGCCACCTTTTTAACGGTTAAAAGAGTGCTTACCTGTAATCCATTATTTAAACCGAAATACGATCCTGTCCCTGAAAAAAAACAAAAAAGACGCAACAAAAAAGAGCCAAAATAAAGGCTCTTTTTTTTAATAGGCTCTTGCAAATAAAATGGTATGGGTGGCTTGTTTTTTAGTCACAGGGCAAAGCTCATTTAATAAAGGTTCATCAACAATCACTCTCGATGTGGCTTGATGTTCTTCTTTAATAATTTCTTCTGCGTCCAGTGAAACACTCATTTTAATGTATCCACCTTTATCAATTGTTTTACCAAAGTCTTGATAATCTCTAACAACGTGTGTATTTGCCTCTACATGATTGAGTGCTTTTTCATACATTTGATCGTGTATTTCTTTTAATAAAGCGTTTAGATTGTTTAACTCATCGAGTGAGACTTGTCGTTTTTCACGGTTATGTCTAATTGAAATGGTGGCTTGGTTGTTTTCTAAATCTCTAGGTCCTATTTCAATTCGAATCGGGACACCCTTCATTTCATACTCACTAAACTTCCAACCCGGTGATTTATTCGTGTCGTCTAAATGAACACGAATACCTTGTTGTTTTAAGTCATTATATATTTTATCAACGGCTGTTTTTACAGCTTCTCTTTGAGATTGAATTGGAATAATGACTGCTTGTATTGGGGCAATATAAGGTGGCAATGATAAACCTTCATCATCACCATGAACCATGATCACAGCACCAAGTAATCTCGTAGAAACACCCCAGCTTGTTTGATAGACAAACTTATCGCTATTATCGGAGTCTCTAAACTTAATGTCAAAGGGAATAGAAAAGTTTTGACCAAAGTAATGACTTGTCCCACTTTGAAGCGCTTTTCCATCATGCATTAACGCTTCAATCGAATAGGTTTCAATCGCACCAGCAAACTTTTCCCTCTCAGTTTTTAAACCGGTCACAAACGGTATTGCAAGTAAGTTTTTACCCATCGCTTCATAGATGTGTAACATCTCTAGTGTTTCTTCTTTTGCCTCAGCTTCAGTCGCGTGTACGGTATGACCTTCTTGCCATAAAAATTCTTTCCCTCTTAAAAAGGGGCGTGTGGTTTTTTCCCATCTTAAGACACTACACCACTGATTATACTTTTTAGGTAAATCTCTAAATGAGGTAATAATTTTTCGGTAGTGTTCACAAAAAAGCACCTCACTTGTTGGTCTTACAATTAATTTTTCTTCCATCGGTTCTGAGGTTGTTAAATAGGCCGCTTCTGGGGCAAAACCTTCAATGTGGTCTTTTTCTTTTTGAAATAAACGCTCAGGAATCACCAGTGGCATATAGACATTTTCATGATTCGTTCTTTTAAATTCTTTATTTAAATAATCTTGAATGTTTTCCCACATTGCATAGCCATAAGGTCTATAAATTATAAAGCCTTTGGTGTCACTATAATCCATCAGTTCCGCCTTTAAGCATACATCGGTATACCATCTGGCAAAATCTTTATCTCTTGAGGTTATATCTTGTACGAATTTATTCATCTTTTTCACCTAATTTTGTTATTTCTCCTTCAAAATGAATGAGCCTTTCTCTATATAATATGCCAAGGGCACGTTTAAACGCTTTTTTGGATAAATGAAACGTTTTAAAAATCGCTTCAGGACTTGAATGATTGCCTAAAGGCATTTGTTTATGTACTCTTAAGTATTCATATATCCGTTTCGCATCTAAGTCCATTTGGTTTTCTTTTTGTTTAATGAGTGATCCATTTAGTGTATGTTCATAAGCACGGATGACTTTCACTTCGACTTTCTCACCTAGCCGGTGAGGCTTTCTGGTTTGGGTGTGATGGATGAAGATACACGCTAAGTCTAGAGTTAAAACATCTAGGCCTTCTTGGCTTGTTTTTATGACATAACCTAAAACATGTGTATTTTCTTCCAAATCATAACGAACCGGAATTTCACTTTTATGAAGCGGTTTACCCGTTAATCTGTTTTTATGAACTAACCGTAGATATAAGACATCTCCAATTTCAGGCCATAAGCTATATTGAAGGGGCAGATCATCTTTTGAAACCAACAGATCTTTTGAAATACCCATATCGACAAACACACCTAAATCTCTTTTCACATCAACCACTTTTAAAAACGCATCATTGGTTGTGGTAATGAGTGGTTTATGAAGTGTTGCTGATAAACGCCCTTTACTATCATAGTATAAAAATGCCTCAACCGTATCATTATCTTTTAAGTCTTGAAATTTCGATTCATTAAAATGAAGAAAAACTTCATTACTTCCATCACTCAACATATAACCTATGTCGGTTTTTCGATTTACTTTTAGTTTATTAATATTTCCAATTTTCATTTTATTTCCTCACTCGTTTATTATATCATGTTTCACTTTATAATCAATGAATACAAGCGCAATAGAAGATATAATTGCGACTACCAAATAAAAGGAATAATAGCCAAAGGATACGATGAAATAGCCACCACTAAAGACAAAGACGGCTTGCATTAAAAGTCTTAGTGAACTGTATAACATGATTCCTAGGGTGATGTTTTTCTTATTGACATTTCTACCCATATACTCAATACCAATAAATAAAAGACCGGCCATTGTAAATGCCCTTATAAAAGAAACACCAATCATCAATATATTACCCACATCTAGTGAAAAGATAAAAAACCTAACCACATTCGCAAGCACAATGGATAACATAACATACGTTAGTTTAAAGCGTTTGCCGTATTTTGCATAAACCGCTAAGACAATAATTTCTAAAATAACACCGATAAACGTTACAATACCAAAGATATCACTACCTAAACCTTTAAACTCAAAATACGTTCCTAAAAAGGCATCACCTGAAAATAAAGTTGATAGTGAAATCACATAAAAGATGGCAAACTTAAGGTAGTTTTTATTTTTAACGAGCGCCTTTACATCCGCCTTTTGTGTGAGTTCTTCTTGTAGCGTAAGTGGTTTAATCCAATAAAGAATTAAAGAAAGCATCATAAAAAAGAAACTCGATCCATAAAAGACAAATTGATACCCAATATGTTTGGTTAAGTAACCCGCAATTAATGCCCCAATGGCATAGCCTAAACTTCCATAAAGTCTAATGCTTGAATAGGTCGTGTTACTTTGATAATTATAAATCGCGGTATACCCATCAAAAAGCACATAAAACGGCTGACCAACTACCGCAAGCATCAATACCCCTAAGACTATTAATGGAATCGATGTAAC